>JAUWJP010000021.1 GCA_030607635.1 Candidatus Aminicenantota bacterium | reverse complement strand
CCCCTCCATCTGTCGATTTGAAGAGGCCGCATCCCGGCCCTCCGCTAGAAAGACTATAAGGAGTACGGAAAAATTCCCAAAGGGCAGCATACATTATCCTCGGATTTGAGGGATCAAAGACCAGATCAACCGCACCGGTCTTGTTATCCCTGAAGAGAACTTTCTCCCAGGTCTTGCCGCCATCTTTGGTGCGGAATACCCCTCTTTCCTGATTGGGACCATAGATATGACCGAGAGCCGCAACATAAACAATGTCAGGATTTTGAGGATGGATGCGTATCCTTGAGATCTGGTTGGTATCACTCAAGCCGACTTGCTTCCATGTCTTTCCTGCATCATTGGATTTATACACACCGTCACCATGGGAAACATTACCACGCATTGGCACCTCGCCCATGCCTACATAGACTATATTCGAATCCCACTCTGAAACAGCAATGGCTCCCACTGAACCGGTCTTGAAGAAGCCATCAGAGACAGGTTTCCAATTTATTCCTCCATCTTCTGTTTTCCAGACACCTCCACCGGTTGCTCCAAAATAATAAGTATAAGGCTGGCTGGAAATACCAGCTACGGCTGTCACACGACCACCTCGATAGGGTCCGATACAACGCCACTTCATTTCTTTATAAAGACTCGGATCATAACGACTGATCTTTTCTGATCTTTGAGGAGCATTCCACGCAGGGGAACTCAAGATACTGCATATAAAAAAGAAGACGGAAAAAATAGCCAATAATATTCTAATTTTTTTCATGAGTAAATATCCCTCCTTTGAAACATTTCTCATATCCCTAATTTAATTCAGATATAGGGATTTATAAACCAAGTGAAATTTCCTGTCAAACCAAAATTATCCCCAGGAACCTGATTTATCAGGTGTAGGTAAATGATTTGTACAATCAAAGAGGCAGGTTTGATGAATCAAACCCTTCCGTTAATAATAAAAATGTGGATTTAATGAATTAAATCCCTACATCAATAACAACTTAATCGTTTTTGCTGGATGTTGAAGTTTTGCGTAGTTTCTTTTTAAAAGAAAGAAGGATAAGCGGCGGGGTTATGAGTGTTGTCAGAAGGGACATTCCCAGGACAACCGTATACATATCTTTTGTTATAGTGTGAAGGGAAAGTCCAACCATTCCGATAATAATTCCAACCTCCCCTCTGGGAACCATACAAACTCCTATCTGAATTCTGGTTTTCCAATTCTCTTTCCAGCACGCCAGCGCACAACCGGCCATTTTGCTTAATACAGCGACTGCGGTTACCAGCAGAGTCAAAAAAAGCAAATTTGGCTTTAAGAATGCACCGGGGTCAAGATGGGCCCCCATCATTACAAAAAAGAAAGGAAGAAGGAACTCATTGACATACTTAACTTTATTTTCCAAGTCGTAGACTCCGGCCAACTCATCGATCACTATTCCTGCCATGAAAGCTCCGATAATTGCTGCCAGGCCTATCATATCAGCAAGGTAAGCTAGGCCCAAACAGAGAATAACAGATAAAACAAAAGGACCTTCAGGAATGTTTAATCTCTCGATCCAGCGACGCGTTCTACCGGCCAATCTTGGGCCCCACATTGTGAGAAAGCCGACAAAAGCCAGGGCTTCGATCACTAAGATGAAAAACTCTACAGCATGAAACTCCCCTCTTGCCAAGCCCTTGACTAAGGCAAGGACAATTAAGGCAAATATATCATCTAACACAGCTGCTCCTATGACGATGTAGGCCACTTTATGCTTGATCAATCCTAAGTCCTGTAAGACCTTGACTGAAATTCCTACACTGGTAGCCAGGATGGCTGTGGCAACGAACAGGCTTTCGACAAATTCGTAGCCAAGGAAAAACATGCTCCCGAACCCCAAAACCAGAGGAAACAGCACTCCAAGGATTCCGACTAAAACGGCGGTTCTGCCGACAGCAAAAAGATCCTTTACCCGTATTTCCAGCCCCACATGAAACATGAGGAAAATAACTCCTATCTCAGCAATAGACATCAAGACGTGGTTTGTATGATCGATTATCCCCAGGACATAATTTCCCAAAAGAACACCGGCCATCAACTCCCCTATGATGGCTGGCATCTTTAGCCTGACGCAGATTTCGCCCATGATTTTGGCCGAAAAGAAAATAATAAAAAAGTAAAAAAGGAGATTTCCGTCTTCCATTTTATTGTTTCTCTATTTTAATCTGTCTGGGAAAAAAAGCGACAATCTGAGGTTTCTGTTTATACTCTTCCAAGAAACCAGTTACAGTCAATGCCTTCCCCTCAAAGGACTTAAGTTCAGGAAAAAAAGAGATACTTTCACGTGGTACAAGGGTTGAAAATTCTTCTCCGGAAGAATAAAGAAAGACAAATTTTCCTTTAGTTTGTACCCTGGAGCACGTGTATTTAACAGAGAGAAGTTTACCCAAATAAGCCCTTGTGTCTTGCTCTGAAATAGAGGGATAGGGGCCTTTTTTCCAAAATCCCTTTTCAAGCTCCCGGGCTTCTCTTTCTGCCTCAATAAATTCTTCCCTGTATTTAAAAGGGAATTTCAAAAAAACTGCGGCAAAACCTTCGCTGAGGATAAACTTATTGAAGAGCCCTTGTTTTTCCGTCCAGACATAAGCTAGGAGTCTGTCATACTTGTCTTCGATTTCCCAATCATAAGATAGCTTTACCGTTTTTCGGTAAAGATAAAAGAAAGCAAATCTTCTTGCCATATGTGCCCGAAATTTCGCCTCTTCTCTCGAATCTCCTATTTCAGGCGTATCTATACCGATCAATCTGACCTTTCTTTCTTTCTCATTCTTGAATTTGACCTTTATCGTATCCCCATCGTAGACAGCGGTAACAAGGCCGCTTTCTGGAAAAGAAGAGTCTTTCCCCTGTTCATGCTGGAAGAGCCTTTTCGAAAAAAAGCCGAAGGTTGCAAGAAAAAAGATAAGAGCAAAGGATAGTTTTGAGAAATTTTTCTTGAAATTTCTCATCTTTTATAATCTCTCATCTTTGGGATAAAACAAAATAGGGAGTGCGGAGGTACTTAAATCCGAAAGGCATTTTTTTACTAATTCAGCTATTTTGAAAGCTATGTTAGCGGTTGATCAGTTCTTTTACGGCTCTTTTTATATGGTTGGCATCTATTCCGTATTTATCCAACAATTCCTCGGGTTTGCCAGAACGCGGCAGATCTTTCACCGCAAGATGAATGATCTCTGCTTTCCCGCTTAATGCTTGGGCTACGGCATCTCCCAGGCCACCATTTTGAAAATGATCCTCGACGACGACAACTTTTTTTCCTGCTTTTTCGACTTCTTTTAAAAGATTATCTTTATCTATCGGCTCAACTGAATAAGCATCAATAATGCGGACTGAAATTCTCTCACCCTGTAGCTCGTCATAAGCCTTCAATGCTTCGTGCACTGTTAGTCCTGCCCCGATGACCATTGCTACATCACTTTGGCTTTTTCTGAGGACTTTTGAACCTCCTATAGGAAATTTTTCATCCTTGCCATAGATGAGAGGGGTGGCGGGACGGGTAGTTCTTATATAGGCAAGACCTTTATGTTTGGCCATAGATTCAACACAAGCCTCTGTTGAATAAGCATCGCAGGGATAAAGCACAGCACAGCCCGGAATTGGTCTGAAGATGCTCAAATCCTCCAACCCCATCTGTGAAGGCCCGTCCGCTCCAATGCTTACCCCAGAATGGGAGCCAGCAATCTTAATATTTGAAAAGGAATAGGCAGACATCCTTATCTGGTCATGGGCTCTGGTTAGGAATGCTGAAAAAGTAGCTAGGAAAGGAAGATAGCCCTTTGCAGACATGCCGATGCTCATGCCGACCATGTTTTGCTCGGCAATGTATGACTGGAATGATCTTTTGGGAAAAGATTCAAAAAAATCTTCAGCATAAGTGGAATTTTTCACATCTCCATCAAGGGCCACAACAGTCTCGTTTATTTTGCCGAGATTTAAAAGAGCATTACCATAAGCACGTCTGGTGGCAGTTTCGTCCTTGTAAACAGTCCTTTTGAAATTATATCTTTTAGTGGCTTGATGGTTTTGCGTTTTTTTCGGCTTACGAATGTATTTTTTGGCATCGATCGAAGGCACGGGACCCAACTCCTCAAGAGCTCTTTTCGAGTCTTCTCCCATTAGGGGCTTCCCATGCCAGCCGTTCTTATTTTCAATAAAAGAAATTCCTTTGCCTTTAATCGTCTTGGCCAATATCACGGTGGGCATCACATTTTCTTTTGCGTTCTTAAGAGCCTTTAAAATTTCATCGATCTTATGCCCGTCAACAGCAATCACATCCCAACCAAAGGCCTTAAATTTTTTCTCATACGCTTTGATATCGTGCCCGTGCATTGTTTCTCCTGACTGGCCTAATCTGTTAATATCCACAATCATACAAAGGTTACGGAGGTTGTGAAGGAAAGCCATGTTAACAGCCTCCCACACCGAACCTTCTGCGCATTCAGCATCGCCCGAAAAAACATAAACTCTTCCTGGCGATTTTCCCAGCTTCATGACAAGGGCCATTCCAACTCCGACTGAAAGTCCTTGTCCAAGGGAGCCGGTTGCCGATTTTATCCATTTCATCCTCGGCGTGGGATGCCCCTCGAGGACGCTTGTTATCTTTCTTAAATTCATCAGGCTCTTTTCAGGTATGATCCCTGCTTCTGCATAAGCCGCCCATAAGATAGGAGCAGCATGGCCTTTTGAAAGAACAAGTTCGTCGTTTGCCCAATTATCTGGATCTTTAGGATCATACTTCATTTCATCAAAGAATAAGCAAGCCAACAAATCGGCCATGGATAGACAGGTCGTCGGGTGACCTGACCCAGCCTTTGTGGTCATCTTTACCGAATGAATCCGTAATCTTGTGGCTATCTTTTCCAGAATTTCTCTTTTATCCATAAGGATATATCCCTCCTTTTTGGATTCTTTTAAAGGCGCTCTTTCAATTTTCTAGTCTTAAGGTATGGAATTTTCTGCAAAATTTTTTTCAAAGAAGCATTTTTCTGATTGTTTCCTGTTCCAAAGAATGGACTATTATAATATCTTCATCGCATCTAAACAACAAAATATTAATAACATGTAAAAAAATGGGGACAGGCCCCATTTTCACACGGCAGGTATTTGATATATCAAACATACCTTTTTTGTTGGGATTTAGTTTATAAAATCCAAATAGTTATTTGCATAATTAAAAATGTGGGCTTGATGAATCAAGCCCACCTTATTTATTTGTATTATTAAAATGTATATTTGATGAAGGAAACACCTACACTGTTTAAAAACGTACAAGCTATTCTAAAACATGTAGGCTATTTTCAGGAAAAGAGCATGACCTTGGGTCCCTCTTTCTCCAAACCTGGCTGTTCCCTTCTGATAGGCAAGTTGAATGAAACCAAACGGAGGCTGAAAACGGTAGACAAACAGCACCTGAATATTTTTTTTATCAATAGCAGAATTTATTTGGTAGAAAATTTTAACAAAGAGGTCATTAGTGAAGTAATTTGTCGCTCTGATTACATGAATCCAGGTGGTTTCACCCTCCGGGTCAGGCTCGAATATCAGGCGTGTCAAAGAATACTGTAAGGAAAAATCCTGGGTTAATTTGTAGTTTAATCTGCCCTCAACCAGTTGAAAGTCTAAATCAAAATTCCTACCAAAGCCGTAAGAGATTTGGGCATGCTGCCATTCTCTTGTGTTATACCCCAGCTCAAATTCTGTTTCATAATTTCTGAAATCCTTTTCAAAACGTTCGTTATCTTGAGCCTTGTATTCACTAGTGTGTTCTATATTCAAGGAAAATTTATTTTGTAAATCTAGGGAGAGTTCTTGATCTATCTGCCAGCTTCGTAAATTTCTGTCCAATCCCCAGTAAATATTATAGTTGGAAAAGTATTCTATCCGGTCAAAGCCCCATTTTTTCAGCCAAAAGGTTTTAGCCACAGCAGAATCCAGCTCATGACGGTTGTCGTCCCTGACAAAACCCACTTCGTTGGCATTATCCCTGAAGCGCCTTCCTAATTGAGTGTAACGAAGATGGATATGAAAAGTGGCTGAATCGTAGCTCGGCCGGAGGAAAAAAGCGATGTTATTATTGTTGTAATCCCCATAGCTTAAGGCAAATTGACCAGTAAATTTAAATGTATCGGTTAAATACAGCGAAGTATCTATGCCGGCAGTTCCTTTGTTTTTCCCTCCGATAAGTTTATTGGCAGCCAGAAATCCGATCGTTGAAGACTTCATTACATCTTTTTTAAGGCGAAACACCGTAAAATTGGCCGAGTCTTCACCAAGTGATTCATCTTTTTTCGTTTGAGCGCTTAGGCCTGAAAACTCATATCCTCCTGCCTTTCCGTAAAATTTGACTCCCCCATAGATATCGGAAATTCTTCTGGAATAAAAGAGGCGAATTCTCTGTCGATAAATCTCTGAACCTTCCAGAAAGAAGTTTCTCTTCTCCGCAAGACTGAGTTCAAAGCGGGTTAGGTTAATCTGTTCCTGGTCAGCCTCGACTGTCGCAAAATCAGGATTGACGGTTAAGTTTCCTGAGACCATTTGACTGAAAGCATAACGTACATCAATCCCGCCTTCCAATTCTGATTTTTTCTCTTCTTCAAGCTTTGAGATAATATGAGGAATGATCTGGACTTTTTTCTCAGCTTTTCTAAGGTCAAGCCCTTTTAATACTCCATACTGAGAGACTTTTAAAGGAGACTCAAGTGGACCTGTCCAAAAACTCTTTTCAAGAACGCGTGGTATGGGTCTACCTAAATTGAGACCCCAGCTTCTATTCTTTCCTGGCTCATACTTTATGCAACTCAAATCAATTGCAATCTCTGCACTCCAGCCATAATTAGTCATCTGACCTGCAGACTTCCAGATTCCATCCCACGTTGTCTCCCTTGTCCTGCCATTTTCCACTATCCGACCATCAAGCTGAGTGCCTAATAGATTAGTTAAGAAAAAATAGCAGTTTCTTCTGTCATTAAAAGTATCAAGAAAAATTGCGACAGCATCGTCGTCGTGTAGCTCTGCATCTCTTTTTGTGATCCGAGCTGCAATCTTCTCGGGCTGGGGATCGTAACAGAGGAATCCAAAATAGATGAAATTCTCGTCATAAAGGATTTTCACTGTAGTTTTTAGCGATGCAGGTTTTCCCCTCTCTGGTTCAAATTGAATAAAATCGCCTATTTCTGGAGCTTTCTCCCAAACTAGCTCGTCTAAAAAACCATCCACTTTAATAGACTCGTCTATATTAAGTCCAAAAGTCTCCTTGATTTCTTCCTGACTAAAAACCAGAAGAGAAGATATTGCCAGAATTGTAAACAGAAGAAAGACAAAGGCAATTTTTAAGACATTTTTTTTAAGATAAATCACTGCAATCAAACCTTCCTTCTGTAAAATTGATTTCATCATGCACTTAATCTATTGCTTTTACCATAGTACGGAATTGTTTTCAATCAGGCTCAAAAAGGTTTGATGTCATTTGAATTGATAGCCATTGACTTAGTCATAGGGGATGGCGTTATAGGATGAAAAAACAAAAAAAACAAGTGATAAAAAACAGGAAATAAGCTGGCACGCCTGACAGGATTCGAACCTGCGACCTACGGATCCGGAGTCCGTCGCTCTATCCCCTGAGCTACAGGCGTACCTTATTCTACTGGAATATTATATCAAATTCTTTAATTTTTTTAAGTCCAGTTTTTATAACTAGCAGTTATAAAATTTTGAATTTTTACGATTTTTATTACTGGAAGTTATAAAGTGAGTCATAAAGTAGTCACAACTCGGCCACAAAAGAAACACAACTCAAAATTATAGAAGACTTTATTTCTTACAAAATAATGGAGATTCTTAAATCAATGTATAAAAAGAGCGACGGATGAGAAATCCGATATTCTGATCTTTTTTATTTGACTTTTTTCTGCTTTTTATTCTTTTCCAGGAAATAATCATAGGCGGCCCGAGCGATCCATCCCATCTTGTCTTTAAGTTTATAATGTATCTCTTTAAGATTATTGCCAAAAAGGCAGATGACTAAATGCCCTGCTTCTTTAGGTAGCCATATAATCCCTGAATCATTAAGAACAGTGTAATTACCGTATCTTGCCAGACTACCACCTTTGCGAGCTATAGTCACACCAAAAGGAAGATAACGGGTAATGAGTTCAGCTCCAGTATGGTGCTTCAACGTTTCTAATATTTTATCACTCATTTCTCTATTGATTATTTCTCCTTTAACACATTTTTCCAAAAGCAAGGCAATTTCAAAGGGAGTTGAAGTGTCATGATCCGATAGATCAAAAGCTTTTTGTTTTTCATGTGATTTTTTACTGGTCCAAAAAGAATCTGGAACCATTTTAAGCTCAGCAAAAGTTAGAGGCTTATTTGGATCCAATCCCAGGTAGCCTAAAATGAGTTGGCGGGTATTGAAGTCAATTTTAGTCTCTTTTAAACCTAATTCACTCATATATTCATTTATTGCTTGAGGAGTCACTAACTCAAAGAGAATATCAGTGGCTGTATTATCACTCTTAGCCATCATCAAGAGTTGCAAATCGTTGATCGCTAAATTTAAGCCAGGCTTCATGGAGTTTAGCAGTCCGCTTCCATATGTTTTATCCCTGGTTTCCAGCATTAATCGGTCATCCAAAGAAATCTTATCAAGGCTAATTTGCTTAAATAGAGTTAAAAGCACGGGTATTTTAAAAACACTTGCCAATTGGAATCGATTGTTTTCATTTATCCCCAGAGATTCTCCTGATTCAACATGTTTGATATATACGCCCATTGTTCCGTTGATTTGTTTAATTTTAGATTGAACAATTTGCCTGAGCTCTTCTTTGGTCTCGGGAATTTTATATTGAGTATTTTGAAAATCTGCTAAAAGCAAGCCCTCAATTAAGATAAATACCGAAATAAGGACAATGATTTTTCTAAACATTCTTATCCTCCTCCATTATGATTATTCTCTAAGACTTGAAAGGCCTGATTATACACGGACATTTTTAGAGATATTTCAAGTTATTTTTAATCTTATAAGACAGCACGAATCATTAAATTTATCCGTCTGGCTTTCAACGCCTTCTTTTAAAACTTACAGGTCCGACCAGAACCTCCACAATTTTTCCTTTTTTTTCCTTAAAAACAAATTCCTCATCCATGTATAATCCGTAATCAGGGAATTTAAATCTTAATCCTTCCACCTGCAGAAGGGGATATTCAAAAAACCATTCTATGAGAACTGTAAGCTTTCCGTCCTTTTCATATACTTTCATTATGTTGTAATCAGGGCCATAGTCTCCGATTAATCTCTCCCACAGGGTTGGAGGTGGCACTTTTACTTGTTCATTCTCCTCAGTCTTTTTGTATAATTTTTTGTTTATATGAATGCCTTTTAACCTGCCGTCTTCTTCCATAATTCCTATTCTCTCTCCATATCCAAGAAGGTCATCTGTGATAAACTCTTTTTGTGAGACTGGAATCAACTGCTTTCCTGTCCCATATGGTTCATAGAAAAGCTTCTCTTTTCTCAAAACTAACCACACTGGAAGTCCATTCCTTTCATATCTTCCTTCATATTTTTTAAGCTCAGACGAAGTAATTTCTATCGATTCAGGGACTTTTAAAATTTCCTTGCCTGTCTTCTCCTCAAGAGCTATACCCAGAGACATGTAAGCAATTTTATAATTAAAACCATTGGCGCCGTCAAGGTTATTAAGGACTACTGCACCAAGCTTCTGTTCCGGAATGACAATGAGGTTGGAGCTAAAGCCATAAACAGCTCCGCCGTGACCAACAGACCGGAAATTGTGAAGCTTTGAGGTTGAAAATCCTAAGCCAAATCCTGAAGCGTCCTTTTTGTCAGTGAACTGGACTGTATTCATTTCCTTAAATGTTTCATTCTTGAGGAGCGGCTTACCCTCGTTAAGAATAAAAGTGATAAATTTGGAAAGATCAATCACAGTGGAATAAAGGTTTGCTGCAGGCAAGTATCCGAACCTGAAATGAGGCGCTTTCCACTGTTTTCCCTCTAAATCTCTCATATAGCCCTCAGCTACTTTCTCTTTTATAAAATTTTCAGGCAAAAAGCTGCTGGTATTCATGCCGAGAGGCCTCAGAAGAAACTCCTTCTGATACTCAGCAAAATCCTTTTTTACGACCTTCTCAAGCACATGACCAGCAATGCCCACACCTATATTGGAATACTTTGTTTTCAATCCCGGAGGATAAACAAGAATCGTTCCCGCCATGCTCTTGGCCGTTTCTTCGATTGAGGGCTCAGTGTCGTCAAAATAGTGCCCTACAGGACATTCCCTCAATATTCCTGCCTTATGAGAGAGAAAATGTCGTAATGTTACAATGGCAGGCCTGTCAAAAGGATTTTCAAAATCCATATAAGGAAGATATCTTTTTATCTCAGAATCGATATCGAGCTTTCCCTTCTCCTGCTGCTGCATTATGGCAATAGCGTTGAAAAGCTTGGAGATGGAGCCGACTCTGTAAACTGTTTCAGGAGTAGCAGGTAATTTCTCTTCTCTGTTTTGATAACCAAACCCTTTCTTCCATAATACTTTTCCATCCGAAACAATTGACACGGAGAGGCCAGGAACCTTTAATCTCGCCATATCTTTTTCTATGATAGGCACAAGTTCTTTCTCTAATCGCTTTGTTATATTTTTTTCTATAACTTCCGAAGCTGCGAAAGCTTGGCAAAGCGATAAAAGAAAGATAATTAAAAATCTAAACTTCCTCATCGGCTATCTCCTTTCTTTGTAAGATTAAATATCTTAAGTTATTATATTTGCTTTTCTAATATATCCAAATTATGGATTCAATATATTTTTCATTTGAACAATGATGGAATCAAAATTTTTGTATTGCAAGTGTGGATTAAAGATTTAGATATACTTCCTCACCTGTTGAATATAGATGATGCAATCGTTTTCTAAACCAAGATAGGTTGCCGGCGCTTAGACTTCAAGCGCCGGCAACCTAAAGTTCCTTATTCGCAGCTCTCTCTTTTAAAATCCTCTTCAGAATCTGTAACGCACAGCAAGCTGAGCATACCTCGGATCCATTATATCGTAATGGGTTCCCAAGTTGACATCCGTCATTACTCCGATTGAAGTAACTTCGTTCGAATTAAATGAATTGAAAACTTCTGCTATAACACCTAAATAGCCTGGCCCTATCTTGAAATTTTTCTCTACTCTTAGGTTTAAGATATGTTGATCTGGAAGCTTCCTAGAACCTCGAGTCTCGGCTAAAACGGAAACAAGGCCCTGCCAGAGCCACCCGCGTCCTGCTACGTTGCTATCAATACTTCTTGTATAAGGTACACCAGATCCAAATTGATAGTAGCCACTGAGCTGAAGTCCTAAAGGAGCCGAATAAGTAAGCATGATATCAACCTGATGTTGCCTTTGATAGTCCAGTAATCCCCAGGCATTAATATGCGCATTCGGATTGTCATAATAACCGCTTTCACCTGTACTTTGACCTCGAGATGTGTTCAACAAGCCTTCTCCTTTTGACCAGACATAGCTAGTTTGCATGGCCCAATTGTTGGACATACGTTTTGTCAGCTTGACTTCCACTCCTCTGTATTTTCTGATTGTTCCGGGAACATTCATTACCAGCCATTCCTGAGCACCAAAATCAGGATTCATTTCATAAAAAGTGATGGGATTCCCAGTTATGGGGTCCGTTCCCTGGACAGCAGTATAGTCACTCCAATCCAGCTCGCCAGTCTCTTTAAAAAGATCAACATCGAGGTGGGCCTGGTCGATATCATCGATCAAATTCCTTTCCCACTTGGCGATAAACGTTACGCTTAAGGAGAGATCTTCCATGATTTCCCTTTCAATCCCAAAATTTATTTCATCAGCATAGCCAGGGATTATATTAGCGTCAACGTCGATTGCCGAAGGATCACTGTGCCAAGCTGTGTAGTTCACCGTCCAGTCAGGGTTGAGGTTTGCCCAGAAACTCCTCCGCATGGCTGGATTACCCCACCAGAAATTGAGCAGGTTGACTGGTGCATAATACCGACCGTAATGGGCTTTAAAAACGGTCTTGCCGTTTCCTACCGGGTCAAAATTGATTCCCAGCCTTGGAGAAATGGTATGAGATGTAAATGTCACAATTGACTCACTGTTTACAATCTCGCCAGTATACTTCTTCTCTTGCGGGGGATACCAGTGCCGACTATAATCATATCTCAGACCCAGGCTAATAGTGAACCTTTTTGAAGGAGACCATGAATCCTGTACAAAAATCCCAGTCTGGATGAGGTTGCTTCTTTTCTTAATTTCTTCACCAACCCAAACCCAGTAAGGGAATCCATCATTATGCTCAATATCAACGGCTTTGTATCCGGCCGGAAACACCCCTTCAAACCTCGGGTCTTGGTAATAAAAACT
>JAUWJP010000119.1 GCA_030607635.1 Candidatus Aminicenantota bacterium | reverse complement strand
GGAGGCTTCGATATAATAATTGCTCTTACAGCGCTTGAAATGACACTCTCTGAGCTCGGGTATGATTTTAAGAGAGGAAGCGCTATAGAAGCAGCTGAAGCTATTTTAAAGGAGAATTGGGAATGAAAAAAATACTCGTAGCTGATTCTTTAAGCCCGGAAGTTTTTGAAGAACTCAAATCCATTCCGGGTTTTGAAGTCACTTTAAAAACAGGAATGGATGAGGCGGAATTGATTAAAACAATCCCCGATTTTCATGCTGTTGTCGTCAGAGGCGCCACTAAAGTCACTAAAAATGCTATCGAGGCCGCCTCAAACATGGAGCTCATCATTAGGGCCGGAATAGGCCTTGATAACATCGATGTCGTTGCAGCGCAGGAGAAAGGAATTCAGGTTACAAATACGCCTGCCGCCACATCTATCTCAGTTGCCGAACATGCCTTTGGTTTGATGTTAGCTACTGTCAGAAACCACGGTAGAGCCAATCTTTCTATGAAAGACCACAAGTGGGAGAAAAAGGTTCTCTCAGGAACAGAGCTTTACGGAAAGACCCTGGGAGTAATCGGTATAGGAAGAATCGGTCAAGAGGTCGCCAAGCGCGCCCTCGCCTTTGGGATGAAAGTCATTGCCTATGATGTAATTGAGGTAAAAATAGATCTTGACGTAAAACAGGTTAGACTTGAAGAACTTATTGCCCAGGCAGACCTTATAACTCTTCATGTGCCTTTAACAGAAGAAACGAAGTATATATTAAGCGACGCTGAATTCGAAAAAATGAAGGATGGAGTTATAATCATCAACGTCTCCCGCGGAGGGACTGTGGACGAAAAAGCACTTCTCCGAGCTCTTGAATCTGGAAAAGTCAGAGCCGTAGGTTTGGACGTATTCGAGAAAGAACCACCGGATGATTTCTCCTTGGTAGATAACCCAAATGTGATTGCAACTCCTCATATCGGCGCTGCTGCAAAGGAAGGCCAAAAAAGATCAGCTATGGAGGTTATCGAGATCTTAAAAGAGAGGTTAGCTTAGGAATAATTTAAAATAGCATTTTCATTTTTTGCGGATGGTGCAGTCATTATAAGCAATTAGCTCAAAAAGATTAGTATGAAAACGGAGGTAAAATGGCAGAAATAAGACCTTTCAAAGGATTACGATATAACAGTCAGAAAATAAAACTAGAAGAGGTCATCACGGAACCCTATGACCGGATTCCTCCTGCTCTTCAGAAAGATTATTACAGAAGGAATCCTTATAATGTCGTAAGAATTATCCTGGGAAAAGATGATGACTCTGAGCATTCTGAAAAGGATAAATACAAGAGAGCCAAGATTTACCTGGATGAATGGGAGAAGGACGGTCTTCTTATCAGAGAAGATCAAGATGCTCTCTATCTTTATGAACAGGAATTCCAGGTCAAAGGAGAAAAGAAAAAAAGAACGGGAATTATCACTAGGGTAAAACTTGAAGAATTCTCTTCGAGAAAAGTTCTCCCCCACGAGAAGACTTTTCCTAAACATAAGATAGACAGGTTGAATCTCTTACGGGCTACAAACACCAACACAGGTCAGATCTTTCTCCTTTACAAAGACGACCAAGACACTGTCTCTCAGGCGATCGAAAGAGCAAGGCAAGAAGCCGAACTCGGAGCAGAAATGATAGATGAAGCTAATTTTCAACATAGGATATGGATAATTAAAAACAAAGAGACGATCCAGAGGATTCAGGAAGCTATGGCTGATAAAGTGTTGATCATTGCTGATGGACATCACCGTTATGAAACTTCCCTCAACTATCAGAAGGAAATCCTCGAGAAGGCGAAAGAACCTAAGGGCGATGAGCCGTTCAACTACATCATGATGACTCTTTTTAAGCTTGAAGATCCAGGAGTGATGATTCTCCCTACTTACAGACTGGTAAAGGGCCTGGATAAACTTTCAGATGAGGGGCTCAAGAATCTCCTCCTCCCCTATTTTGAAATTTCTGAGGTTGACTGGCCCGACACTTCAGATAAATCCAAGCTTGAAGATGTTCAAAATAAAGTACTCAACGGGAGCCATGCTTTTGCCGCCTATGTTTCTCAATTTAAGAAGTTTTTCATCTTTAATCTCAAGTCTGAAGATCTCTTAGAGAAAGAAATAACAGAAGATAGATCCAAAGAGTGGAAACGTTTGGATGTTGCTATTCTCCATTCTCTCATCATTGATAAGCTCCAAGCCTTATCCTCTGAACCTTTCTCTCTGGAGAACAACGTGAGCTACATTAGGAATCTTGACCAGGGGATTGGAAAGGTCGAGCAGGGAGAATTTCAAATCATTTTTCTCCTGAAACCTGTTTCACTTCATCAAATCAGAGAAGTCGTCGAGAATAGAGAGGTTATGCCCCAAAAATCCACAGACTTTTTTCCCAAGCTCAAGTCCGGTCTGGTCATGAATCCTTTGGACGAATAAGAAACAGAGGAACTTGTTTAATTGTAGGGGCTTGATTTATCAACCCCACCTTGTTTATTTTGTAGAGCCGTGATTAATTTGTAGGAGCTTAGTTAATATGTAGGGGCTTGATTTATCAAGCCCACATTATTTATAAATCAAACTATAAGTGAGGTTTTTAAATGATATATCTGGATAACAACGCGACAACTCCTATAGATCCGGCTGTCGCGCAAAAAATGTCTCAGTTTATCAAAGAACACTTCGGAAACCCCTCTTCTCTCTACCCTATCGGAAGAAAAGTCAAAGAAATCATCACCGAAACCCGGGAAGTCATCGCCAAGGCCATAGGAGCTGTGAGGACTGAGATTATCTTTGCCGGATCAGGAACTGAAGCAGATAATCTTGCCATCCGGGGAGTTCTCGATGCTTTCCCTGAAAAAAACGAAATTATCACCTCGGCCATTGAACATCCTGCAGTAATGAATACAGCCAGCTATCTCGAGAAGAAGGGAGCGAAAGTCACCTATGTTCCGATAGATAAATATGGAACTGTGGATATCGATTTTCTCAAGAACGCAATTACTCCTAAGACAGCCCTAATTTCAGTCATGCATGCTAATAATGAAGTGGGAACAATACAGCCAATCGAGAAGATAACTAAAATTGCAAAAGAGAGAGGAGTTCTGGTTCATACCGATGCTGTTCAGACTTTCGGCAAGATAGATGTCAATGTTAACAAGCTGGGTATAGATTTGCTTTCGATTTCCGCTCATAAGATCTATGGACCTAAAGGAGTTGGTGCTCTATATATTCGAAAAGGAACAGATATCTGGCCGCTTATTTATGGAGGATCTCAAGAGAGAGAAATGAGGGCTGGTACTGAAAATACAATCGGTATTGTTGGTTTTGGAGAAGCTGTAAGGGTAATTACAGAGAGAAGAGATAAGGATAAAAAACGGATAGCAAAGCTGTCAGAACAACTGAAGAAGGGAATTGAGGAAAAAATACCCAAGGTGAAATTCAACGGCCATGAGCAAAATAGAATAAAAGGGACCTTGAATTTTTCTTTCTATGGTCTTGAAGCAGAAGCCATTCTTTTAGCGCTGGCCACAAAGGAAATCTATGTCTCAACCGGCTCTGCATGCAGCGAAGGAGCTGAGGAGGGCTCTCATGTTCTCGAGGCTATAGGTCTTAGGCCTGAAGTTGCCCGGTCCTCCGTCCGTATGTCATTGGGCCGCTTTAATACAGAGGAGGATATAAAAACCGTTTTGGAAGAGCTTCCAGAAATTGTGAAAAAGTTGAGAGAAATCTCCGCACTCGATATTGACGAAGACTAAAATCGATGATTATTGTTGGGGAAAGACTTAATTCCAGCAGACGATCTGTCTTGAAGGCCCTAAATCGCAAGGATAAAAAATACCTTATTGATCAGGCTAAACGACAGGAGAAAGCCGGAGCCAGTTACATAGACCTGAATACTGCTGCCCTCCTGGATAAAGAAGTGCAAACACTCAAATGGGCTATCCCTCTCCTTCGAAAAGAGCTTAGCATTCCCCTCTCCATTGATACCCCCAATCCTGAAGCCATGGAAGCAGGATTAAAAATTCATAAAGGGCAAGCTCTCCTCAACTCTCTTAGCGGCGAGGCCCAAAGAATAAAGGCCTTCCTCCCCCTTATCAAGGAGTGCAGGCCCCGTATAATCGTCCTCTGCCTTGATGATGAGGGTTTGCCAGAAACCTCTGATAAAGAGCTTTCGATAGCTCGCAAAATGGTAAATCTACTGGACAAAGAGGGAGTAAAACATAAAGACATATTCATCGATCCTTTGGTCCGCCCCATCGGCGTTGACCAAAAAGCTGGAGAGCTTTTTCTTGCAGCTCTAGAAAAAGTAAAGAAAAATCTGCCCTCGGTGAGTACGATAGCTGGTGTGAGCAATGTATCTTTTGGCCTTCCAAGGCGGAAATCGTTGAACAGGGGTTTCCTTGTGCTCGCCCTACAGAGGGGTCTAGATGCAGCCATTCTTGATCCCCTTGATAAAGAGATTATGGCGGCCGTGCACTCTTCTGAAGCGCTTCTTGGTAAGGACCCATCCCTAAAAAATTATTTGGGCTTTATAAGAAGTGGTAACCGGTAATAAAGAGGACCAAGCGGATTACAAATTCGCCAGCTGAGAAAGATAAATTTGCCTGGTTTCCAGGAAAAATTCTTTATATTCTTTACTTCTATAATCGGGGTAAGTCCAGTCGAGAGTTTTGATATCTTTTTTGCTGAATAATAATTCGACATGGGCGTAAATTCCTTGTTGAAGAGGTATCCGGTGAGCAAAATTTTTAGCTGTGGCCATGATTAAGGACGCCTGAGTCAAGTAGCCAGGATCAAGGTTTACAACTCTTCGGCCTTCCTTTAATTCTCCTCTTATTTCTTCTTCGAATTCGTTTGTCCGAAGCTTTATCTCGCCCAATTTTTCAGGTGAAATAAGGATGGCAAAGCTTAAAAATTGTCTTTTTAAATTCTTGCCCATCTGTTTTTAATAATAATCTGTAAAATTGAAGGTGATTAAAGGACTTGTTATGTCCAAAGAACCATAAAACCGTACAAGGCGTTCTTCTGCTTTTTTAAAAGACGCTTCTTTGGAGGCAATAATCCCGCAGATGAGCTTTACCTGCGAGAAAGGCTTAATTTCGGCCATAATTTTGTATTTACAGGGATTTGATTTATCAAACCCAGAGTTATTTTTTATATTATTAAAAGGTGGGCTTGATAAATCAAGCCGCTACATAAGATGAATCAAGCCCCTGCACAATAGGTGTCATTCTCTTTTATTGTAGGGATTTTGTGTATCAAATCCACCGCTATTTTTTATGTTACCAGCATGTGAGTTTAATGAATTAAATCCATTTATTAAGTCCGTACCTTATATTTTTTTTTAAGAAACAAGTTTCTTGATTTTATCAATATTTTCGTTGCCGATATTCTCTCCTGTTTCCACTATCCTTAAACAGTTAGAGTAATCAAGTGCATCCATTTCTAAATCAACTCTTATTACAAGATCCGCTCTTTTTATCTTATCTTCTGCTGTATAGGCCATCATAGCCTCCGCCATCCTGGAAAGAAGTTGGAATGTATTCTTTATTTCTTCTGTTGAAACTTCTTTTATATCTTTATGTACATCTACAAGAATTACCTTATGTGCATCCAGATTTCTTGCTATTCCCACCGGTGCATTATTGAGAACTCCTCCATCCAGGAGCAGCATATCGTCAATTTTTGTTGGTTCAAATAAGATCGGCACAGATATTGTTGCCCGAAGAGCCTTATAGAGTTTTCCATTTTCGAAAATAATCTCTCTTCCTGATATTAAATCAACTGCATTACATGCAAATTTCACAGGTAGCTCTTCTATGCAAACTTCTCCTATTAGATTTCTTAAATAGGC
>JAUWJP010000080.1 GCA_030607635.1 Candidatus Aminicenantota bacterium | reverse complement strand
GGGCAATAATCTCATCGGCCAAGGCCAGGTTGCCCTCATTCCAAATTTCCAGATCTCTTTCAACAAGGGCTTTCGCTTCTTCTTCAGTGATACCCTCTTCGACCTGCTGTTGGCAACTAAAAGTAAAGCAAAGTAATAGGATAACGGGAATAATCATGGTGATTTGAAGCAGTGATTTTTTCATTTTTTCCTCCTTTGTGACGAAAAAATCTTATATAATATTTAATTCTTTGTCAATATAAAACCCCGTGGAGTTCCCCCAAAAATTTTAAGGATCGAATAAACATAGTTGTATACTCTCTGTTTTTAGGATTTGACTGAAGCCTTCTAAGCCCTTCTTACGGCCAAAAAGCAAGTCTCGAATACCATCGGCCAGGGCATAAAACCGAAAATCCGGTATCCCGAACAACCTCCGGGCTGCTTTTAACACATGACGAGCCAACACCCTCAGCTTTGTTTTTAACCCGAGATAAACCATGGCAAAATAGGCCACTGCCAGGATCAACGCCATCATATTCTGAAGTCTCCTGTAGGTAAGAAGCCGTATGTCTTCCAGGTCATAACTCTGTTTTATGAATCGGATCATTTCTTCAATGCTCCATCGGGTAATATAGGATTGGATGATTCGCCAAAAAGATTTTCGACTTTTCTTTACCTTCACATTCGTCAACAGCATCATCAGGTCCTGGCCAAATCCCTGAACCACAACCATATAGAGTTGTTCTTTCCTCTCAGGAAGTCTTACCGGTCGATACCCAAATTGCAGATTATAAATCTTCTCTCTGCCTCTTTCCTCTTTGACGACTCTTTCCGAATAGAGCATAGGACAGCTCAATGCCTGCTCGTAAGCCGACTTCTTATTGCCTCGATAAACCAGGTGGCGATCGAGCTTTAACCGGATAATAAAGCGCAGTTTATTCCCTACTAAGTGATGGATAATCTTCCTCCGGTCTCCACCCCTATCCAATACCCATATGCCCCGCTTCTCTGTATGTTCAGAGACAAAGGAAATCGCTTTGCGAATCTCTGCGTTTTCACTCTTAAAATCAGGACTTGCCTGGGAATAAAGACGATTGTAAAGAGGTGTTAACGCCTTCTCTTCTGGCTCAGCGCCTATCACAGAACACGTCCAATACCCATTGGTCAATGTCCCTTCGCTGCCATCGCGCACTGTGGCTAAATATTCCATCTTCTGGGCATACTTTTTCGCGATGTCAGATATATCCAAAACCAAAAGTGTATCCTCTTCAATCCTGGAGGAAGCCATCTGGCATAAAGAATCCGTTATCTTCGCCCAAAGCCGCTGCCGTCCAAGCTGACGAGACAGCCGGTACTGGGTCTTGCGCAAAGGGATCCTTTCCTCCAAAGAACGAGCGATCTCTGTCAGTCGCACAGACTGGCGGGCCTGGATACCATAGACTACCTCAGCAATAAAACGCGGGCGACTTTGGGCCACCCAAAAGAAAGTTCCCCCGAAAATTTTATGATTTGTTCTCGCAATTTTGAAACGATTCTGGCATAATCCATGTGGGGCCTCCTCAGTGAGAAAAAACTTATGCAAGCTTTCGAGCTTGGCGTCGTGAGGCCCCATTTTAATTCAATTCCTGATAAAAGTACCCCCATTTTTTCTGATTCCACTTGTGATTTCCTGTAATTGACAGCAATAGAATAAGTTAAGCCTTTTTTAGACTAATTTTTGGGGGAAGTCCTGCTAAATATTAAAATAAATAAAATAATAATCTCTTCACTGCTTCTACACCCGAACCAGGATTGAGGAAAAGGCATTCTTTCTATAAATTAATAATAAATTTTTATATTTGAATCCCCTCTAGAATCTAAAGAAAAGAAACAAAGAAACCTACCTGCTACAGTAACTTTTCTGCTATAAATAAAAAAATGCCGCCGAGGACGAATCCCCGCCGCCACTCAGGACGACGAGGGATTCTCCCCCTATTTTCAGACTTTAAAAGTCCCAAATATGTCTAAAAACAGGGTTAAAAACAGCTAAACTTGGGCATAAAGTGGTTTTTGTGTTACCTCTTTTTCAACAAGTTACAGGATTAGGCCCTGATTTTTGTCATTTTCTTTTTTACGTAAAAAAGGGGACAGGCTACTTTTTCTGGAAGAAAGAGGACTGTCTCTACTCGTGGACAGTTCATACAGAAAAAGTAGCCTGTCCCCTTTTTTTATGCGACATACATGACCAGAGTGTCCAAACCTGACCTTTTGAAAGGTATAATCCTTCTGTTTAGATTAGGGGTTAAATAGGTCACCCTGAAAATCATCTCTTAAGGCTATATACTAATATTCATAATATAAGTAACTTTATTTAGGTCAGTAGTTATATTTATATATATGATGTCTATTAACAAATGATTGACAAACAAATCAAAGTACTTCTGATTGAAGACAATCCCACAGATGCCCGCCTGATACAGAAAATAGTGGCAGAAAAAAGTTGGGCAAGTTTTGATTTAACTTGCGTCGATAAGCTTCAGGACGGACTGAAGCACCTTTCTAATGGAGGTGCTGACATTGTTCTTTTGGACCTTGAGTTGCCTGATAGCAAGGGCTTAGACACATTCATCAAAGTTTATAATCATGAGGCAGAAGTCCCTGTAGTTGTTCTGATTGGACCTGAAGATGAAAAAATAGGGTTAGAAGCAGTTCAAAAGGGCGCCCAGGATTACTTAGTTAAGGGGCGGATGGATGGTGACTTGCTGATTCGCGCCATGCGCTATGCCCTTGAGCGCCAGCGCGCTGACGAGGAACTACGGAGGAGCGAAGAGAAAAACAGATCTCTCCTGATCGCAATACCGGATATTATGTTTCGACTCAACAAAGAAGGAGTATTTCTGGAATTCATCAAGGCAAAAAATTTCCCTCTTTGGATGAGTGCCAGCGAGTTTGTAGGAAAAAATGTACAAGATGTCTTAGATAAAAAGATTAGTAAGCGGTTCATGAAGTGTTTGAAACAAGCAGCTAAAACTGGCGATACGCAGATCTTGCAGTATCAGCTCTCAGTTGGAGGTAAGACCCGTCACTACGAGGCGAGGATTGTAGCTACCTGGGGAAAAGAGGTTCTGGCAATTGTGCGTGATTTCACTGACCAAAGGCAAGCAGAGAAGATGGCGGAAACAGATCCCCTAACCAATATCTATAACAGAAGGAAATTTTCCGGGATTTTGGATCAGGAGATACAAAGGGTAGAAAGGTACGATAGGTCTTTATCCATTGTGCTCTTGGATATAGATCACTTTAAAAGGGTAAATGACACCTATGGGCATGATACAGGAGACTTTGTGCTCAGGAAAATTACTGAGCTCATCAGAGAGAACGTAAGGATATCGGATATTCTGGCCAGATACGGTGGAGAGGAGTTTGTTATCATCCTACCCGAGACAGATGTTAAAGGAGCCTGCAGACAGATAGAGAGGATGAGAAAGACAATAGAAAAAACATCTTTTGATGGAGTGGGCAATTTAACTATATGCGCTGGGATTACCTGTTATACGGGGGGAGATAGCTGTAAGAGTATGATAACGAGGGCAGATAAGGCCCTTTACTTGGCCAAAGATGAAGGTAGAAACAGAGTAAGAGTACGATAATTTAAACCTGATTTTTCCAATCCTTTTAGCTTTTCCAGCTTTTTATCTTTTCATAAGTGGGATCTTGCTTTCTGTCCGCCTCAAGAGGCAAAAAGCAAGACCTGACCCCCAATGAGGTGATCCCCAATGAGCTTCTTGACTTGGATAGGCAATGCTGATATTTTTATTAGTCTCCAGAAGGAAAGAGTTTTGTTAGCTTCCCATCAGAAAAGCGAATCAGAGCAAAATATAAGAGCTTTTTTTGTATTTTTCTAGGAGGAGAAATGAGTGAAGAAAAGAAGGTTGCTATCAAGAAAATTCAAGCGACTGGCATGATGAGGAAGATAATGGCTGATTATTTCTACGAATTGGACAAGGCTTCGAAGGAAGGATCGCCAAAAATTGCCTGGTGTACGAGTGTTGGACCGGCCGAGCTTCTGTTAAGCTTGGGATTTCTTGTCCATTACCCCGAGAATCATGGAGCTATGTTAGGAGCAACTCGAACAGCCAACGACTACATACCCGTTGCTAATGCCATCGGTTATTCTCCAGATATCTGCTCCTACCTTACGAGTGATGTCGGTGCCTTCATAAAAAAAGAAACACCCCTTTCTCGAGCTTATGAGGGAATCGAGGGAGTTCCAAAGCCTGATGTCTTGGTTTACAACACCAATCAATGCCGTGATGTCCAGGATTGGTTTTCTTGGTATTCTAGAGAATTAAATGTTCCTGCTCTGGGTATATCCACCTATCGTAACATAGGAAAAATTGAAAACTATAATCTCGAAAGCATTGTCCAGCAGATGAAGAATATGATCCCCTCCTTAGAGGAAATTTCAGGCCAGAAATTTGATATCGATAAACTCCGTCACTTCCTTTCTCTCTCTTATGATTGTACTCAATTGTGGAAGAAAATTCTCGAAACAAATACAGCCAAGCCGGCTCCCATGAGCTTTTTTGACGGAACAATTCACATGGGTCCTGCTGTTGTTTTAAGGGGTTCTCCTCAGGCTGTGGAGTATTATAAAGTTCTTCTCAAGGAGTTAGAAGAGAGAATTGCTAATAAAGAAGGAGCTGTGGAAGGAGAAAAATTCCGCCTCTACTGGGAAGGGATGCCTATCTGGGGTAAACTGAGAGACTTGGCTGAGTTTTTTATCGGTTTTAAGACTGCGGTTATTGCCTCGACTTACTGCAATAGCTGGATTTTTGAGTCTTTCGACCCTGAGGACCCCTTTATGAGCATGGCTCGAGCTTATACTGAAATATTCATTGTAAGAGATGAAAACTTTAAAGAGAAATACATCGAAAAGATGGTCCGTGAATATAAATTGGATGGTCTTTTATTCCATGATGCTAAAACCTGCCCTGCCAACTCAAATAACCGCTACGGAATGCCAGAAAGGCTTGAGAAAAAATTGAATATTCCCGCGCTTACAATAAATGGCGATTTGAATGATATGCGCTGTTATTCAGAAGAGCAGGCTAAAACCAACATAGAAGCCTTCATTGAGCAATTAGAAACAAGATAGAGAGCAAATTCCTCTGGCTTAAATATAGTATAATTGGAATCTAATGAATTATTTTGTGGGCATTGACGTCGGAGCCTCCACCACCAAAACAGTAATTATTAATGAGAAAAAAGAAATTTTCGGCTATTCGGTAATCAATTCGGGCGCTGATTTTGAAACTGCGGCTGAGGAAGCCTTCAAGAAATCGCGGGAAAGTGCGAAGAGAAAAGCCTCGAACAAATACTCTGTATTGGCTACTGGATACGGAAGAAGGAATGTCTCTTTTGCCAACCAGACAAAAACCGAAATTAGCTGTCATGCTAAAGGAAGTTTTTTCTATTTTCCTCACGCCCATACTTTAATTGATATCGGCGGGCAAGATAGTAAGATTATAAAAGTGAATGATTCCGGAAAAAGAATAGGCTTCAAGATGAATCGCAAGTGTGCTGCCGGGACAGGAGCCTTTCTTGAAGAGATAGCAAATCGCCTTCGAGTAAAGATTGGAAAGCTCAACGAACTTGCCGAAAAGGCAGAGAGGAACATCCAGATTGGAAGCTACTGTACTGTGTTCACAGCTACAGAGCTCCTGACTAAGATTAGAGAAGGCGTAGAGGTGAAGGAACTTATAAAAGGCATCTTTGGCTCAGTCGTAAAAAGAGCTCTTGAGATGGATCCCTTAGAGGGGAATATTGTCATGACTGGGGGAGTGGTGGCTTATAATCCTTTTTTGGTCAAGATGTTTGAAGAAAAATTGGACAAAGAGATTTTTGTCCCTCCTCTCCCTCAATTAACAGGCGCGATAGGAGCGGCCTTATATGCCTTAGAAGCCCAAGGAGGTCAAAATGCTTGATGCTTTATTTAAACCAAAATCGGTGGCAATAATAGGAGCTTCAAATAATCCTTTGAGCATCGGCCATATTGTTATGCAAAACCTTCTTGACCACAATTATAAAGGCCCGATTTACCCCATAAACCCGAAATCAAAGTTCATCAAGAGCTTCAGAGCTTATCCCTCTGTTACCGATATCCCGGATGAGATTGATTTAGTGAATATTTCCATTAAAAACACTTTGGTTCCTTATGTTCTTGAAGAATGCGGTAAGAAGGGAGTAAAGTTTGCCATTGTCCATACAGCCGGCTTTAAGGAGGTTGGAGCAGAAGGGCTTAAACTTGAAAAAGAGATCGTCGAGATTGCCCACAAGCATGGGATGCGCATTTATGGACCAAACTCCCAGGGAATTCAGAATTCTGATCCTGAGATCTCTGTGTATGCCAATTTCACTTTTGTGCCCATGAGTCCTGGCAATATCTCCATAGTCGCTCAGAGTGGGGGAGTTGGAGAGACATTGAAATTGCACCTCTATCGTGTCGGGAAGGGAATAAGGATGTATTCAAGTTTCGGCAACGAGGCAGATGTTGGCATGAATGAAATAATAGATTATTACGGGCAGGACGAAGAAACTAAGGTAATAATGGTCCACATTGAAACCCTGAAGGATCCTGGTGGTTTTCTCGAAGTGGCCAGCCGTGTAACTCCTAAAAAGCCTATTCTTGCCTTGAAGACAGGAAGAACATCTGAAGGGACAAAAGCTGTTGCTTCTCATACGGGCGCCTTGGTCGAGCAAGAAACAATAGCAGACGCGATATTTAAGAAGAGCGGAGTTCTCCGCTTCGACACTCAGGAAGACATGGTCGATGCAGCTATTGCTTTTTCTAACCAGCCTGTTCCGAAAGGAGATAGGGTAGTTATCGTCACCAACACAGGAGGACCGGCAATAATTGGAGTAGACGAATGTATCTCAGCCGGGCTTAAACTAGCTGAATTGAGTTCAAAGACCAAAGACACTTTAGGTAAACTTGTTTTTAAGGAAGCTATTATCTCTAATCCTGTTGACGTCGTAGCTACTGCGGGCCCCGAGCAGTACGGAGGAACAGTCGAGGCTCTGCTCAAAGACCCGAATATTAATTCGCTCCTGCTTGTTTTTGTCACAGCCCCATTTGTCGATTGTGAAGGCATAGCCCAAAAGCTTGGTGAGATTGGGAAGGCTTCCAAGAAGCCGATTGTCTGTCAGGTAATAACCATAGAGAAATGGGCTGAAGTCATCCGAATCATCAGAGAAAGTGGCATACCTGTTTACGATTTTGCAGAAACAGCAGCCAGGGTGCTCTCTTCAATGACCGAGTATGGGAAAATTACCCAGAGAAAAACTCCTTTATATAAGGAATACGATGTAAATAAGACTGGCACAGAGAAAATTCTAAGTCAACATAGAGGTGAAGAAAAATTTCTCCCGCAGGATGATGTC
>JAUWJP010000107.1 GCA_030607635.1 Candidatus Aminicenantota bacterium | reverse complement strand
CGGATATTAAAGGATGCCCAAATCGCGAACAGCCTGAAGAAGGTAGGAAAGTCCCTTTATGATATCAGGTTTTATAAGGATGCAGAGAAGGCCTTTGAAATTCCCGTTTCGGTTCTAAAAGACTTCGCAAGCTATGCTTTCTATGCTAAAACCCTCTACAAAAACAAGAAAAAAGAAGAAGCATTGAAATATTTTAAACTGGCCTATGGAAAACAGAGAAGTGGCGAAATGGCTTTTTATATCGGAATTATCCTGGCTGATAAGACCAAGTCAAATCCCTCAGTCTCCCAGGAAGCGATACGTTACTTGCTCGAGGCCAGCTTCCTCTCTGCTGCAAATTCAAAAAAAGCCATGGAATTAGCTGAAAGTATTTTCTTCACTTCGGCTAGAAACACCAAATACAACGAGAACGTCAAAGAACTCCAAAAGTTAAGCAACAAATTGGATAGCCTTACTAATAAATTTAACAAAAAGTTCGGAGAAAAAGACGAAGAGGACCTATCCGATGCAGAGGAAAAAGAGATGGACAATATGCTGAAAGATATCGAATTTGAGGAAAAGGATATTCAAAGGATTAAGGCTGAGCAGAAAATCGTCTTAGAAGAATTCAATAAGCTTATCGAAGAAACCAAGAAAAGATTATGTGTCAGGTAGAATTAATCAATTCTTGGCCTAATTTCTGAGGTAATCTGCAAACCTTTTCTAATAACGGAAATGAAGATGCTTGCTTTATTAATTGTAATTTGAACTTTTCCCTCTTCTATTATATTATTCATCTACCCACTCACATGCAGAAAAACCTATCAGTCCATATAATCAAATATGGTGACTAAAAATGGCAGCTAAATCTCTCTCCCTCAAACAGGCTGCCCAAAAAATCCAAAAATTAAGAACAAGCATAAAATATCATGAAAAAAAATATTATGTAGACAACGACCCTCAGATTTCCGACTATGAATTTGACATGCTCGTTAAAGAGCTAGAAAAACTTGAAAAGCAGTTCTCTGAACTGATCACTCCAGAATCTCCCACTCAGAGAGTAGGAGAACAACCAATCACTGGATTCGCATCTATTGAGCACCGTACACCTATGCTCAGCATGAATAACTGCTACAGCATTGAAGAATTAAGAGAATTCGAAGAGAGAATTAAAAGAATCATTCCCGGAGAAAAAATAGAATATGTGGCTGAGTTGAAAATAGACGGCCTAGGGATTTCAACCATATACCGCGATGGCAAGTATTTTCAGGCTGTAAGCCGGGGAGACGGCTTCAGAGGAGATGATGTCTCTCTGAACGTTAAAACAATCAGGAGTTTCCCCCTTATAATCAACGATCCCCATGAAATAGAAGTCAGAGGAGAAGTCTATTTGCCCGTTAAATCTTTCCAAAAAATAAACGAGGAAAGGTCAAAAATGGAAGAGCCTCTTTTTGCCAACCCCAGGAATGCAGCAGCCGGCTCTCTCCGCCTTCTCGATCCTAAAGAAGTAGCTTCGCGCCCCCTGGATGTATTCCTCTACTCCATTTTCATCGAAGGAAAAGAGCAAGCAAGCCAGTGGAAAAATTTGAAGGCATTGAGAGAGCTGGGCTTCAAAACCAATCCTTCCTCCCGCCACTGCTCTAATCTGGAGGAAGTCATTTCCTTCTGGGAGGAATGGCGGGAGAAAAGAGAGAGTTTGGATTATGATGTTGACGGAGTCGTGGTCAAGGTCGACTCGACCAAACAGCAAAAGCTTCTAGGGAGCACAGCTAAGTTTCCCAGATGGTCCATCTCATTCAAATTTCCTGCCAGACAGGCTACGACAAAGATAAAAAAGATTGAAGTTCAAGTGGGAAGAACAGGTGCCTTAACCCCCGTTGCTATTTTAGAACCAGTTAAGCTATCTGGAATCACTATAAGCCGCTCTACTCTCCATAATGAGGATGAAATAAAAAGAAAAGACATAAGAGTTGGCGATTATGTTCTCATCGAGAGGAGCGGAGATGTCATCCCGAAAGTTGTCTCCGTTATGAAAGAAAAACGAACAAGAAAAGAAAAAAAATTCGCCTTCCCCTCAAAATGCCCTGTATGTCATTCTTCAACTTTCAGGCCAGAAGGAGAAGCGATTTCCCGCTGTGAAAATCCCTCCTGTCCCGCCAAATTGAAGGAATCTCTTCTCCATTTTGCCTCAAGAAGGGCTATGAATATAGAAGGATTGGGAGTAGCGTTGGTCGATCAGTTTTTAGAGAAAAAATTAGTCGGAAATATACCAGACCTCTATTCTCTGAACCTTGAGGACCTGGCGAATCTCGAAAGAATGGGACCAAAAAGCTCTCAGAATTTATTGGGTGAAATTGAGAAATCAAAACAAAGAGATGTTAGCCGGCTGATTTATGCCCTCGGGATAAGATATGTGGGAGAACGAACCGCCCAGGCACTGGCTGATTATTTCAAAGGTATTGACTCTTTAGCCAAGGTGTCTTTAGATGAGCTTATCCAGATAGAGGATGTCGGACCCAAGGTGGGCGAAAGCATTGTTTTCTTTTTTAAACAGCCTGAAAATATCGAACTTATAAATAAACTAAAAGAAACCGGCCTGAACTTTTCTTCCATAAAAAAAGAGAGAAAAAGCGAGCGTCGTCTCGCCGGACAAACTTTTGTTCTGACAGGAAAGCTCTCAGACTTGAGCAGGGAGGAAGCCACAGAAATTATCGAAAGCTTAGGAGGGACTGTCTCCTCCTCAATCAGTAGCAAAACGACTTATGTTGTGGTGGGAGATTCCCCTGGATCAAAACTCGATCGGGCTCTGAAACTGGGTATTCCAACTATCGAGGAAAAAGAGTTCTTAAAGCTTGTCAAGAAAGATTAATCCTATTTCTTCTTTTTCTTTTTTCCCAACTGTTTAAATATTCCCGTGAGGCCCTTTTTCTTAAGTTTCTCTGTTAAACCTAATTCCTTGAGGGCAATTTTATTTTCAGGATCAATCTCCAAAGCCTTCTTGAATTGCTTTTTGGCTTTATCAAAAAATCCCTCTCCTTTATAATATGTTCCTAACCCCACATAAAATTCTGGATTCGAAGGTTCCAGTTTAATAGCTTTCTGGAAGTCCTCTTCAGCCTTCTTGTGAAACGGAGGAACTTTCGACTTTGCCATAGCAAGCATAAGAAAATAGATCCCTTTGTTCTTCTTCAGCCTTACAACTTCTTCTAAAAGTCTTAAAGCCTCATCATATCTTTCCTGATTATACAGCGTCCTACCCTGACGGTACTTAATATCTGCTTTCTTTTCCAACTCCTTTCCCCCCACTACTGGGGAGGCTTCTCTCTTTGAGTCGTATTCCTGCTTCTTTTTTTCATCGCCGAGGGTATCATAGGCTCTTGTAATATGACCGAATACATCCTTAATTTTATCCTTTATATCTGAAGGAAGATCTTTACTAAAGCAGCCAGGATGATATTCGCGAGTCAAACGAAAATAGGACAATTTTACCTGGTATGGAGAAGAGCCTTCGGGAATATTTAATATCTGATAATAATCCATGGTCGAAAGCTGCTCACTCATTGCTATCACCTCGGCTAACTTCTTATCCTTAACCTCAAAAGCAGCTTTTTCAGCCTTCTCCTCTTTCACTGGAACTTTTTCTGGATCCATAATGTCTATTATGTTCAAGCAATAAGAGAGATAGAGGCTCTTCCAAAAAAACTTAGGTTCGAAATCTCCAGAATGAAAAAGATCTTCCGCTGAAAAACTTCCATCAATTGTGCCAATTATTTTCCTCTCTTCTCCTGTTAAGCGGTCAATAAAATCCTCACTCTTAGGAAAAAGCACCTTTTTCTCCATGAATTTTTCCAACTTAGAATAGTACTTTATCCGCCTTATTCCCTCTTCAATCAAATCAGGAATAGTTATTTTAGATTTGAATTCCTCCTCGGCGAATTTACCTCTCTCTTGAAATCTAAATTTTCCATCAAAAAAGGGAAAAATATTCAAAGTTATTTCTCTCATTTGATGCCGCAAGCCAGCATACAAATCGTCCTCAGAGAGAAGGCCTTCTTTCATCAAACTTTCCCCTAATCTAAGCGTCGGATCGATGTACGAGTCAATTTTAGAATAGGTCGACCTTGAAATTTTTCCCAGCTTGAACAAAACTTCTCCCAGTAATTCTTGAGGATGGGTTATTTTGGCAAAAACTAAAAATCCATCATGAAAGAAAAGGTATCTTTGGAGCCCTTCGTACTTGAAAATAAGAGGACCACTCTTCTTGTGAAAATATATATCCCTTAAGTAAAAACCGATGTGTTCCATAGGGTTCAGATCTTTAAAACTAAAATTTTTATACGCCTTTTCTTCAAATGCTTCCTTTCTATCTTTATATATTAATTATATCCCAAAAAAATTCAAGTTTAAAAAAGGGACAGGCGACTTTTCCTGTAGGAACTGTCCACGAGTAGAGACATTCCTCTCCCTTCCAGAAAAAGTAGCCTGTCCCCTTTTTTCCGCGACACTTCTATCCAAAGTCAAAACCTGACTCCTATATTGTAAATAATTACATGTATTGTAAAAGGTGGGTTTGATAAATCAAATCCCTACAATCCTATCTGCAGAATCAATATGGCTGGCTTGATAAATCAAATCCCTACAAAGGTCTGACCTCGATTGAAAAGGAGAGTAAATTATGATAACTTTTGCATCATGAAAGTTGCCTTAGCTCAGATTTCTCCCCGCTTGGGAAATGTGGAAAAAAATTTCGATCTACATCTCAAGTACATAGAAAAAGCAAAAAAGAAAAATGTTGATCTTCTGATCTTCCCCGAACTCAGCCTCACCGGGTACACCCTTAAAGATTTAGTAGCAGAAGTGGCTCTTTCCCCAGATTCAAATACTATCTTCGACGAACTCAAGACTGCAAGCCGTGATGTTTCCCTTGTTTTTGGTTTTGTGGAAGAGAAAGAAAGAGGACTTTTCTATAATTCCGCCGCTTTTTTATCAGAAGGAAAGATTGTGCATATCCATCGTAAGGTTTTTCTTCCTACCTACGGAATGTTCGAAGAAGGTAAGTTTTTTGCCCAGGGCAAAAATTTTCACACTTTTTCCACTCCCTATGGAAATGCAGGAATGATGATTTGTCGGGACTTTCTTCATTATGGTGCATGTTATCTTCTATTTGCTGGTGGCTCAGATATTATCATCGTCATTAGTGCGGCTCCTGGCCGAGGAATTCAAGGCAAGGAAGCTTACGAGACGAGCCGAATGTGGGAGTCGATGGGGGGAACCATTTCGCTCTTTTCCACCGCTTTCCTCATCTACTGTAACAGGGTGGGGTTTGAAGATGGAAAGCACTTTGCGGGTGGCTCATTTATATACAATCCCATGGGGAAACTGGTGGCCAAGGCATCCTATCTTGACAATGAATTTCTGCTTCAAGAAATAAATCTGAATGATATTCGTGAAGTGCGCAAAAAATGGCCTTACAAAAGAGATGACAGGCCTGAGATCATCCTTGAAGCTCTAAAGAGGATCATCAGCAAGTATGAAGATTAACGAACCTTTTGTGGAAAAAATTCTCACTGCATTTATCAGGGAGGAGTTATCCAAGTTCAATTATAAAAAAGGAATCTTGGGCCTCTCAGGCGGGCTGGACTCGGCAGTTTGTGCTTTCCTCGCTGCAAAAGCACTTAAACCAAGCAATGTTATCGGTCTCATCATGCCTTATGGGGAAACCTTCAGCAAGGATGTGAAGGATGCTCAAGAATTCTCTCGGCTATTAAAGATAAGATCAAGAATTATTAACATTTCTCCGATGGTTGACTCTTATTTCTCAAGCTATCCGACTGAGAACAGGGTCCTAAAAGGAAACAAAATGGCCAGAGAAAGGATGTCCATCCTTTACGACTTTTCTGCCCGGGAGAAGGCCTTAATATTAGGGACAAGTAACAAAACAGAGCTGCTTTTAGGGTACGGCACAATCCACGGTGATATGGCCTGCGGGATAAATCCTTTAGGTGACCTCTACAAGATTCAAATCAGGCAGCTTGCAGAATACCTCGGAATTCCTGAGAAAATCCGGGAAAAAATACCCTCAGCGGGTTTATGGATTGGACAAACAGATGAGGACGAAATCGGTCTCCCTTATGATGAAAT
>JAUWJP010000248.1 GCA_030607635.1 Candidatus Aminicenantota bacterium | reverse complement strand
TACATTAGGCCGTCCGATTAAGGCTATATAGCCAACTTTCATTTTTGTCATGTATTTATCGCTTTATGTATCGGTTTGCTTTTTTATTCTCAGTTTTTTTATCCTCTTCTGGTCTACTTCTAGAACTTCCAGGGATAATCCTTTAATCTGTAATTTTTCGCCCTGTTCCGGGAGTCTTTCTAAATGATGTGTAATCAATCCTCCAACTGTGAGATAGCCCTCTTCGGCAAATTCTAAATCAAATAGCTCCTCGATTTCTTCAAATTCGGCATCCCCTGAGACAATATAATCGAACGGGCCTTTTTCTATGATCCGGGCTTTATCCATGTCGTATTCATCCCGGATTTCTCCAACAATCTCTTCGACTAGATCTTCCATGGTAACCAAGCCTGACACACCTCCGTGCTCGTCAACGACTAAGGCCAATTTTTGTTTTCTTTTTTGGAATTCCTTCAGGAGCTCTGCCACCTTCATGGATTCAACAATAAAATAAACTTCCCGAATGAGCGGTTCGATGGGGTTGTTCTTGAGTTTATCATCTGCATATTCGAGTAGATCTTTGGCAATCACCATTCCTTCAATGTTGTCTATCTTATCCTTGTAGACAGGGATGCGAGAATGCTTTACCTGTATAACCAAGTCTCTGAGCTTTTGTATGGTTGAATCTTTAGGTATACAAGCAATATCCACCCTGGGGGTCATGATTTCCCTGACGACAGTATCGCCAAATTCGACCACACTTTTCAGGAGCACACCTTCTTCTTTCTCGATGATGCCTTCTTCCTTGGCTTCATCGATAAATGCCTGAATCTCTTCGTCCGAAGCCTCACGTAATTCATCCTTCTCCTCATCTGAGGGCTTTATTTTTTTTATGAACAAGATTGGAGAGGCAATCAAATAGGCGAGTCTATAGGATGGGAGGAAAAAGCCAAGGATTCTTTTGCTGCTTAAAGAGTTAAGAAGACGGGGCACAAGATCAAAGAAAATGAAGTAAATAGCCAGAGAAATTAGAAACAGCCAGAGCGGCCAGAACATTAAATGAGGAAAAATGATATAAAGGTAAATTAGAAAAGCGATGATGAAAAGAATTCTCATAAACTCGACTGCTATTTTGATCTCATCATAGATGTCGAGGATTTTGAGGCGATACTGCTTTTCTTTGTCTTCAAGGAATCGACTGAGAGAAATTTTTGAAAAAGAACCTAATGACAGATGAAAGAGAGAAAAGAGAAATGCAGCCAAAAAGCTAAAAAAGAAGCCTACCCATTCAAAATATTCTATTTCCATTTTATCCTTCTAATACAAGCTTGTGGATTTTCTTTTCCTCTTCTTCAAATCCTTTAGAGTGCTCAAATCCGATAAGATGAAGAAAGCCATGGACGGTTAAAAGCTCCAGCTCTCTTTCCAGGCCGTGTTTTTGTGAGAAACATTGCTTGAAGGCCTGGGGAACGGATATTACAATGTCACCAAGATAGAATTTTCCGTCAGCACTTTTTTCCCCAAGAGGAAAGCTTAGGACATCAGTTGGCGCGTTTATCTTCAGGAACCTGTGATTTAATCTTTTTATTGTTTTTGTATCCACAAAGACCAGAGTCACCTCCGGGTCTTTTAGTTTGCGGTGCTCGACTAATTTTTTAAGCAAATCCTTAAATTTCTTTAGACTGATCCAGTATTTATGCTGTTGATTTATTATTTCTATCATCAGGTTTTTTGTTTTTTTTGTTCTTTTCTTTTATTTCAAAGTCAAAGCCAGGGTATTCGACTCGCGGATGATAGATTGAATAAAGAGTGGAGAGAAAGATCGAGGCAACTATCTGCAGCTCTTTGAAGGAAAAATAACAGTCATCGAGCTGCCCGTCCTGAATGTAATTATTGAAGACTTCAGTAATCATTCTTCTCAGGCTTGGAAGCGAGGGTGTTTTCAAACTTCGAGCCGCTGCCTCGACGGAGTCGGAGAGCATAACCAAGGCAGCTTCCTTGCTTTTAGGAATGGGCCCCGCATACCTGTAGCTTTCTTCACCTATTTTATGCATTTCAGGATCATATTTTTCTTTCGCCTTCTGGAAGAAGAATCTCATCAGTGATCTTCCGTGATGTTGGGCGATTATTTCCCTTATTTTTTCTGGAAGTTTTAGTTTTTTTGCGAGCTCCACTCCTTCCTTGACATGGTTAATGATAACAAGAGAGCTCATGCTCGGCTTGAGGTCTCTGTGCAGATCAGGATTTTCGATTCTGTTCTCGATGAAATATTCAGGTCTTTTGATTTTACCTATATCGTGGTAGAGAGCACCGGCCTTGACCAGCATGGGATCTAGTTTGATTTTCTCGGCGGCTCTTTCAGCCAAAGAAGCGACAATCAGAGAATGCTGGTAAGAACCAGGAGCTTCCGTAGCCATCTGCTTGAAAATCGGGAGGTCCGTGTTCATAAGCTCCAAGAGCTTGGTTTGGGTTAGGAAGTCAAACACGTTTTCAAAGACTGGGAGAAGAAGAAAGGCTAAGGAGCCAGATAAAATCCCTCCTAAAATACCCATGAAAAGTTCGCTGGCAACCAGGTCGATAGGGCCCATTATTTCTCTTATAAGATGGATAATGAGAATAACGATAATATTGATGGGAGCAACAAAAAAAATCCCTGCCTGCAAAGCAGATGTTCTTTTCCGTCTTCCGTAATATTTTATTCCGTAAATCGCTGCTAAGCCTCCTATAAGGCAAAAGATCATCAGATAGAAATTCTCTTTGAATAGATAGCCTACCAGCAAGCTGTTGAGGACTGTGTAAATTAGAGCGAGTTGATTTCCTGCAAGAAAAGCAAAGAGAAGAACTCCGAACTGAAAGAGAAAGGCATACCAGTAGCTCTCAGTATAGGTAAACAGGAAAACATTGGTGCTTGCGCTGAATATGCTGGCTAAGAAGATTGAGAGTTTATAAAGAAGAACACTTATGATGAGAGTTGCACCCATCATGATGAAAATTTTCAAGGCTCGTCTGAATTTCGTGATGGAGTTTATGTAATACCAGAGGGCAAGGAAAAGAAGAGCGTAAAGAAGAAATGTGCCCGAGAAGTTGATTAGCCAGCCTGGCTTGGCCTGCAGGTTTTGGTTGATAATATTGATATAATCTAAAGCTTCTTTATTGACCTCATCCCCTTTGCGGATTATCACTTTGCCTTTTTTTATAGCGTAAAAAATAGTCTCTATACTTTGGCGGGCCTGCTCTTTTCTGGCTTCAGTTTCTGTTTTGTTGTAAGTGATATTTGCCGAAAGGAAGAAATTAGCAAGATCTGTAAGCAGGGATGTCTCGTTTCGATGAAGGCCCAGCTGACCTATTTCCTCGGCCAGAATTTCTTTGCCTTCTTTTGTATCAATTATCTCCTCAATT
>JAUWJP010000096.1 GCA_030607635.1 Candidatus Aminicenantota bacterium | reverse complement strand
TTCAACTTGGTATGCCCCACTGGTCAATTTTTGAACTGAGTACAACATCTTATTATACGAAAAAATGTGAAGAAAGGTTACATTAGCTGGATTTGCAAAACTCTCCCGACTTGCTGAACTGGCAAGACCTTCTAATTTTTTGAAAGATAATTAGAATTTTTTTAAAGATTCTCTTATAATTGCCTTTGTCTATCATAAACACGAATTATTCAATAAAGAACAGACAATAAATTTTAAGGAGGGAGAGAGAAAAATGAATAAAATCAGAGATTATCAAGGTCGCATATTTTCAGGATTATTGATTATCTTGATTGGAGTTTTATTTTTGCTTGGCAATTTGGGCAAGCTGGATGTCGGAGAAGTCTTCTCTACCTATTGGCCTCTCATTTTCATCTTTATCGGCTTATGGCACTTGATTGCGCATGGGTTTCGTAGCACGGGCTTCGGGGCAATCCTTATTTTGATCGGCGGTTTTTTTATGCTTGTCAATCTGGATATTATTACAGGTAGAATCTGGCTTTATTTCTGGCCCCTGCTGATTATAGCCGCTGGGCTGTGGATTATTCTCAAGCCAAGATTTAAGCCTTTTCAAGCAAAAGCTCCTGAGATAAAAGAGAAAGATTTAGATGCTTTTATAATTTTTTCTGGAATAAAGCGTCGTTTTAACACACCGGAATTTCGAGGTGGCAAGGCAACAGCTCTTTTTGGCGGCATTGATTTAGACTTTACTCAGGCAGCTCTGGCGGATAATAAAGCTACTATTGAGTTAACCGCAATTTTTGGGGGAATTGAAGTTTTGGTTCCCAGTGATTGGGAGGTTGTAGTTGACAGCAGTTCAATTTTTGGAGCAGTTGAGGATAAGCATAAAGCAGTGCCCCCGGCAGAAACAAAAGCTACCCTCTTCATCAGAGCAACTGCAATGTTTGGAGGAATCGAGATTAAATAACACTCATTTTGATGCCTTTTGTTTTGAGCGTCCAGAAGGAGAGATTTACTCTCCAGATACAATAAGAAGGTTCAAGCTAAACCTTTTAGGAAGTCGTTTGAAAAAGTCGGGCTGAATTTAATAACTGAAAAAAATTATACAAAACAATTTTAAATATTTTTAATCTTTTCTTTCCAGCTCTACTGTTGATGAGTTGCCATCTTCTGTTTCCCAGTGTCCACTCATCTTATCCCCTTCCTCAGTCAAAGTTGCATATACCGTTGCATACTCGAATCCGTCAAAGATGGTGAAATTGAATGTTAAGGTGTTATCTTTAAATTCGATATCCTTTAATTCTGCATCCTCGGCAAATCCCAATGAATCGGTAATCGTTCCACTGTATTCCCCGTCTATCTTTTCCAGGACTAAGGTTAACTGATCCGGTTCCTGGGAGTCAGGAACTTCAGTTGTCCCTTCCCATGTTCCGCTTAGATCGACCTCTTGGCAGAAAGAAATTCCGTAGGAAAGAATCAAAATAAAGGCAAGAAGAGATAGAATTGAAGTTATTCTTTTCATATTATTCTCCTTTTGTTTGTTGATATTTTTAATTATAACAAAATATAAAAAAATCCAAGGAAAATTCATTTATAAAATACGTATTTTCTTATGAAAAGGTTTCTTTTTCCTTTATGTATTGATTTAATTCATCTGTAGGAGCAAGTTTTATTTGTAGGGGCTTGATTTATCAAGCCCACCTTTTGATTATATAAATGAACTGTGTGGGTTTAGTTTATCTGTACGAGTTTTTCTTGTGCAGGGGCTTGATTTATCAAGCCGCTACAATATTAGGGTGCCTAATCAGATGATGATTTCTTTTGGTATTTCTCTCAAGTTAAAATTTGAGGCCATGCTTTTACAGTACGCCCCGGTACAGAGCACAGCCAGAATATCGCCCCTCTTGGGCACCGGCATTTCTATTTCTTTTCCGAAGACATCTCCTGTCTCACAAAGGTTTCCGGCAACTGTAATCAGTTCCTTTTTCCCATAATTAACGTGGGAACAATTAACGATGTGATGATAAGCTCCCGAATAAATGGCAGGTCTTGGCACAGTATTAAAAGTTCCTGCATTCACGCAAGCAAAAAGGTTGTTGTAGCTTTTTTTCAAATACTCGACTTTGACCAACAAAACACCCGCGTCTCCAACTAAATATTTTCCTGGCTCCATGGCGATGGTTTTTATTCCTAAGTTCGATTTTTTTATTTTTTGGCAAATATATCCTACATATTCCTTGAGCGGAAACTTTTCCTGGTCTGAAGAATATCGGGGTCCGAATCCGCCGCCGAAATCAAGAAATTCAAGGGAAAATCCCTGTTCCTGGACCTCGGATGCTTTCTGGATCATCTTATCAACAGCATCATTTACCGCTTTAAAATCCTGCCAGGTCCAGCCAGAGCCTAGATGGTGATGCAATCCCGTAGGAGTAAAACCATACTGAGATGCCCTGGCGAAAGTCTGGATAACCTTCTTTTCTTCAACGCCGAATTTAATGGGCATTCCGTCGTATGTTTTTTCCCCAGCAGTTACGACTTTCGAGTTAAATCCCCTTCCTATCTCGGGATTCCATCTTACGGCCACCTTGATCTTTTTGCGCTTGAACCATCTTTCCCTGACTTCTTTCATAAGTTCCAGTTGTTCTACAGCATCTATGTTGACAATCAGATCATCCTGATCGAATACCAGTTTGAGGTCTTCTGTGCTTACGCTTGTCCCTGTGAAGAATATTCTATCCGCAGAGAATCCCGCGCGAAGAGCTTCAGCGACTTCCCCTGGAGAGACTGCATCTATACAGGCCCCGGCCTCTTTTAGGATTTTCAAAATTCCTTGATGAGGGTTTGCTTTCATTGCATAGTATAGTTTAATTTCCAGCGATGTTTTGCCAGTGAAAGCCTTAAGAAGTGCTGAAAAGTTAGAAAGAATCTGGTTTTTGCTGTAGACAAAAAGCGGAGTTCTGTGTGCTTTGGCTACTTTTGTGGCGTCTTTATCCTCAAGATAGAGTTTTTTTTCTTTGACATTAAGGAATTTGTTTGCCCACCACATGCTTCTAGATCTCCTCTTATTGACTCCTATTCTTCTTCGAATAAACCGAGCTGGCCTTCTCTTAATTTTTTTTCCAATTCTTTAAGAACAGGATATTGTTCGACAAGAAGAGGGGGAATGTCCAGTTTTTCACCTGTAATCAAGTTTTTGATCTGAAGAGCGTTGGCTAACGCTTGTCCTCTATAATGGTTATTGGTGATGACATAGACTTTGCTGCTTTGATTGCCTAAATCTTTTATTCTCTTGATCCAATCTTGGAGTTCTTCTTTCGTGTAGAGATAATTGTATCGTTCGTCCCGGCCTGCATCTTGTTTAAACCAGTTCTTGTAATTTCGTCCATGCAGCCTGACATAGGAGAATTCGGGATTGGTGCTGACAGAGCTGGGCTTTATTGAATTTCGAAATATAGGCTGGTCGATATTGCAGAAGCTTACATTGTATTCAGAGAGAAGCTTATAGAAATTAGAGCTGTTCCAGGAGGAATGCCTCACCTCCACGGTCAGAGGATAGTCAGAGAAGGATTTAAATAAATTAATCAAATATTCATTGTTTGAGATCGTGCTCGCAAAAGACCAGGGAAATTGAATCAAGATGGAGGCCAACCTCTCGTTTGCCCATAGAGGTTCGATGCCGAGCTTAAAATTATCCACATCTTTTTGGGTGAAGCCCTTTCTCTTATGAGTGAAAATCTGGTGGAGCTTGACGGCAAACAGAAAATCAGGATAGTTTTCAACTTTTTTTATCCAGGAAAGAGAAATATGAATTGCAGGCGGTCTGTAAAATGTGCTGTTTATTTCAATAATATTTATATAATGGGCTAAAAATATGAGGGCGTGAAAACCTCGAACTTTTTTTTGAGGATAAACAATCCCTTCCCAGTCGTCGTAGCTCCAACCAGCCGTGCCTATAAAATAATCTGCCATAGGGTCATATATTGTTTATATTTAATTTACGCCTTATTATCCCAAAAAAATTCAAATTATAAAAGTTTAAAGAAAAGGGGACAGGCTACTTTTTCTACAAGAAAGAGGGCAGTCTCGAAAAAAAGGGGATGGGCCGCTTTTTCCGTAAGAGTGAGGACAGCTCTGGGATTAGGCCTTATCATGGGGAAGACTAGATAATCAAGGGCAGTAAAATTTCTCTTCTCAATGGCAAGGCCTGACCCCATAAGGTACCAGAAAAAGTAGCCTGTCCCCTTTTTTCCTGAAAAAAAGATTGCTCCTGAGATTTTTTTTGATTATTATGTTTAGGGAAAAAGAGGAACAGACAAATGAGAAAAACCTTAATTCTTTGTTTATTATCTCTGCTCCTTTTCCTTTGCTGTGAGAAAAAACAAGAAAGTCTTTATACGATTGGTATTTTTCAGTTCAACGATGCTCCTCATCTTAATGAAGTCCGAAAGGGTTTTATTCGAGCTCTTGAAGATAATGGCTTAAGAGATAATGAGAATGTTCGACTGAAAATAAGGAACGGCTATGGGAATCTTGCAGAAGTCCAGAGAATTGCCCAGGACTTTGTCGATGAGAACGTTAATATGATCGTCGCTCTTTCAACTCCGTGTCTCCAGGCCGCTCTGATTGTAACTCATGAAATTCCTATCATATTTTCTTCTGTTGCTAATCCCTTCCTGGCTGGCGCTGGCAAGTCTGCCCATGACCACCGGAGCAATATTTCAGGAGTTTCTTCAAGAGGACCTATTGAAAAGAGTTTAGGTTTTATCAGGGAAATTTTGCCCAAAGCTAAAAGACTCGGAACTTTGTGGACACCAGCAGAGATCAATTCAGAATTTTATTTGGAGTTAGCAAAGAGAGGAGCAAGAGATCTGGACTTTGAAATAGTGGACGTTCCTATCGCCAATAAAAACCAGGTCCTTCATTCCGCTCAACTCCTAATAAATAAAAAAATAGATGCTATTTATCAAATCTCAGATAATACAATAAACGCCTCTTTCGAAACCATAGGTAATGTGGCAGAGGAAAACTCAATTCCTCTTTTTGGCGGTTTTCTGCTCTCCACGCATCGTGGAGCTTGTGCAGCCCTGGGGTGTGATTTTTTCGAGATGGGTTATAAAGCGGGAGAAATCGCTTTTAGGGTTAAAGGCGGTGAGAGCCCTGCTAAGATTCCCATTCAATACATGAGCAAAGTGAGGATGCATCTTAACCTTGATGCTGCAGAAAAGCAGGGGATTAAGTTTTCCGACGAGGTCTTAAGAAATGCGGATGAAGTTGTCGGTGCAAAGCAAAAGTCGCAAGGTAATTCTGATTTTTGATGAAAAAACTTTTTAAGATTGCTGTAATCTCTGCCCTTTTTTTTCTATCAGGTTGTCTCGTCTTCTTTTTTGTTCATTTTTATCGCTCTATCCCTAAGATAAAGGGGACTGTCTCTTTAACAGGCTTAGAAGCAGATGTCAAAATAATCAAAGATAGTTGGGGAGTTCCTCATATTTTTGCTCAAAACGAAAAAGACATCTTTTTTGCCTGCGGTTACGTTCATGCCCAGGAGAGAATGTGGCAAATGGAACTTACCCGGAGAGCAGGTTTGGGGAAACTTTCTGAAATATTCGGCAGAAAAACCCTGGAGAGAGACAGGTTTATAAGAACCTTGGATCTTAAAGAAGCAGCGCGGAAAGATTTTGAGAAGCTCTCATCCAAGATGAAAAATCTGCTCCTCTCTTACAGCAAGGGAGTCAATTCCTGGATGAATTCCCGCAGATTAAACTGGCCCCCTGAATTCTTGCTTTTAGGCTATCGACCTCAACCATGGAGTCCTCTGGATTCTCTGATCGTCAAGGAAATAATGGCCTTGCTGCTCTGTGTAGATTATCAAAGCGAAGTTTTAAGAGCAAAATTGGTAAAAGAGCTTGGTGCCCAAAAGGCCCTCCAGATATTGGAAGAAGGAATCGCCGCCCCTTACCTCGAAATAGAGGATGTGCCTTTGTCTGAGTGGCCTACCCCGCTTCCTTTCCAGGGAAGTAACAATTGGGTTTTGGCTGGGAGCCGCACTGAATCCGGAAAGCCTCTTTTGGCTAACGATCCCCACCTTGAAATCAGTCTTCCTCCCATTTGGCACGAAATTCATGTTGTCTGTCCCAGTCTAAATGCTGTAGGCGTCTCTCTTCCTGGAGTTCCGTTGGTCATCATCGGCCATAATGAATCTATCGCTTGGGGGATAACTAACTCTGGAGTGGATGTTCAAGATCTTTATGTTGAAAAACTTAACTCTTCCAAAGATATGTACTGGGATTACGGTGGATGGAAGCCTCTTTTTATAAAAGAAGAAAGAATTGAGATAAGAGGAGAGAAGGAACCCGAAAGAATAGAAGTAAGCTGGACAGAACGGGGACCTGTTGTTTCTCCTATTCTCAGCGAAAACAAAAAGCATCTTTCTTTAAGCTGGACGATCTATGATGGTGGGAGAACTATGGAATCATTCTATCTTCTCAACAAAGCTCAAAATTGGCAGGAATTTGTTGATGCTTTGAAGTTGTTTGACGCTCCTCCTCAGAATTTTGTCTACGCGGATAAGGAAGGGAATATCGGTTACTATCTAAACGGGAAAATTCCTATAAGAGCAGAAAAGGCTGCTCTTTTTCCTTATCCTGGCTGGAAAGAGGAAGGCAGATGGAAAGGTTTTCTTAAAGAGGAAGAAAAACCTAATCTCTATAATCCCGAGAACGGATTAATCGTCACTGCCAACAATAAAATCAT
>JAUWJP010000286.1 GCA_030607635.1 Candidatus Aminicenantota bacterium | reverse complement strand
TCCAGTAGAACCTTTTTTTTATCAAGAATTCCCTCATGAACCTCCATGATTTTCAGTCTTTCAGCCCTTTTTTTCAGGGAACTTGATATTTTTCCGGTTATGATACCTGTCTTCAGACCCGCCATGTGAGCGAGTAAAATTCCAGTCCCGTCCTTGACATTGTAAGTTTTGAGTTCTTCGCCGTCAGGCAGAAGGAGGAGGTTTCCGTCAGTAAGCGTGCCGTCGACATCCATGATGATCATTTTTATTTTACGGGCTCGCTCTTTTTTTTTCATCAGAACATCTCTGTTCGCCATAAATCATGGAGATGGATGATTCCCTCAATTTCCCCTTTTTTATTCTTGATGATTAAGGAAGTGATTTTGTTCTCTTCCATGAGGTTTAAGCCCTTGGTGGCTAAATCCGCTTTGTCGATCGTAACTGGATTTGGAGTCATACAATCTTGAGCGGTTTTTTGCAGTAAATTTTTTCCGAATTTTTGGATCAGCCGTCTTAAATCGCCGTCTGTTATAATCCCCAAAAGCTTTTCTTGCTTGTCGATCACACACGTCATTCCTAATTTTTTCCTGGTAATTTCTTCAAGGACAGCTTTCATCGGAGTCTTTTGAGACACGCGGGCGATCTTTCTTCCTTTGTGCATTAAATTTTTAATTTTGAGAAGCTTTTTTCTGGCTTCCCCTCTGGGATGAACAGAAACGAAATCTTTTTCTCCGAATCCCTTCTTCTTCATCAAGGCGATAGCGACTGCATCTCCCAACGCCAAGGCGGCGGTAGAGCTTGCTGTGGGAATCATGCTGTTAGGTTCCGCTTCCCTTTCAACCTTTGCCTCCAAGACGATATCACTGTACTTGCCCAATTTTGAATTCTTGTCGCCTGTGATGCTGATCAGTTTTATTCCAGTCCTTTTCACGTAATCCAGGAGATCAACAAGCTCTCTCGTCTCTCCGCTGTAAGAGATAGCTATGAGAATGTCCTCTTTGAGGATCATACCGAGGTCTCCATGTCCAGCTTCAGCCGCGTGGATAAAAATGGCCGGAGTACCGCAGCTGGCTAAAGTTGCGGCGATTTTTCTGCCTACATGACCTGATTTTCCCATGCCGGTGACTATAACTCGAGATTTTGTCTGGAAGAGAAGCTCAACTGCCTTTGCAAAGTTTTCATCCAGTCCGGAAGCCAAGGTTTTAACTGCTTTTGCCTCTGTTTCCAGCACATATTTACCGGTTCGAATGATATCATTTTTTGTCATGGCTTTTATTATTCCTTAAGAGTGATTGTTATTCATATCTCTTGCTTGCCTTAGCCGTAGCAGGGAAGCCAGAAGATTATGTAAGTCCTTTAATATCAATGAATTATATTTGTCTGAGAGGGCTTGGGAAGGATTATCGTGGACTTCAAGAAAAACTCCATCCGCACCAACGCTCACGCCTGCCTTTGCTTTATAGGGGATAAATTCAGCCTCTCCTCCTGAGGAACTTCCCTCGCCGCCAGGTTTTTGAACGCTATGGGAAGCATCTATGACAACGGGAAATCCCCACTTCTTCATGATTGGAATGGAACGGATGTCGAGAACTAAGTTATTATAACCGAAAAAGGTTCCTCTTTCAGTTATAATTAAATTTTCATTTCCCTGGCTGAGGGCTTTTTCGACTGCATTCTTCATTTCATGAGGAGATAAAAACTGTCCCTTCTTGATGTTAAGGGGTTTTTGAGTTTTCGAAGCCTCGACGATTAAGTCTGTCTGCCGGGAAAGTAAAGCCGGAATTTGGATAACATCCAGTATCTGAGCAGCCTTCTCGATCTGGTTTGTTTCGTGAACATCGGAGAGGACAGGAACAAGAAGCTCATCTTTAATTGTGCGCAGAATTTCCAATCCTCGCTCCGCACCAGGTCCTCTGTAGGAAGATATTGAAGATCGGTTTGCCTTGTCGTATGAGGCCTTAAAAATAAATGAGATTTGGAGATCTTCGCAGATTTTTTTTATTTCTTTTGCCATAAAAAAGGCATGGTCTTGATTTTCAATCACACAGGGACCACCAATCAGGAAGAAGGGATTGGTTCCACCTATTTTAACTTTTTCGTTTATGAGTATTTCTTTGGGAACGATAGGCATAACTTGCTCCAATAAAAGCTTTGAAAAGAGGATGAGGCTTTAAGGGTTTAGATTTAAACTCAGGATGAAACTGGCATCCAAGAAACCAAGGATGCTTTTTGATCTCGATAATTTCCACCAAATCATGATCTGGGTTTTTTCCTGAGATGAAAAGACCAGCCTTGGATAAGATTTCTTCGTATTCAGGATTGAACTCATACCGATGACGGTGGCGGTCATAAATGTTTAATTTACCATATGCCTTCTCAGCAAAAGTGCCTTTTTCGAGGCGACAGAGAAACTTGCCCACCCTCATAGTGCCTCCCAGGTCTTTTATTCCTTTCAATTCCCGCAATTTAAAGAAAATTTTATGGGGAGTTTTGGGATTAAATTCTGTGCTGTTAGCGTTGCGGAGCGAGGCGATATTTCGGGCAAACTCTATTGCTGCAGCTTGCATGCCTAAACAAATGCCGAAAAAGGGAACCTTATTCTCTCGAGCATAGGTAACAGCCTTAATTTTACCTTCGATTCCTCTAACGCCGAAACCACCTGGAATTAGAATCCCATCTGCATCTGCCAAGATTTTCTCGGCTTTTCCCTTTTCTAAATCATCAACCTCTATCCAGGATATTTTAACCTTGAGCTGGTGAGCAATACCTCCATGGTCTAAAGCCTGCTTCAGGCTAAAATAAGAATCATGAAGCTCAGCGTA
>JAUWJP010000249.1 GCA_030607635.1 Candidatus Aminicenantota bacterium | reverse complement strand
TGCCTAAATGTATAAACCTTGCCCAGCCAGCACAGCAAAGTTATTTTTATTATAACATATTTTTCAAGATTTAAAAGAGTTAAAATGTTGCTTTTTTCACAATTAATTGTTATTCTCTTGCAAAGATAATCAGAAGGGTTAAAAGTGATTATTCAATGCCCAAAATGTCATTATGAAAATCCTGAGGATAAGCTTTATTACGGTAAGTGTGGAACAGAGTTATACATGAAATACCTAGATCATGGATTTCGGGACAGCTTGATCGCTTGAAGCAAGAAAAAAATACTAACACAGAAGAGGTAAGAAAATGGTAAAGAGACTCATTGCTTTTTTCACGTTTGTGATTATCCTGGGATTTAGTTTTCAATCCATAGCGCAGCTCACTCAAGAAGAACTGGCAGAAAGGGGCAAATGGGAAAAATTCCTAAGAACTGCAAAGATCATAAAAGGCGGAGATATTGGTGAGGGGATAACAAAGCCGAAAAGACTTTTCTTTAAGAAGGGAGATATAGAAGGAAGTGGTGTCTGGAAAAGGCCCAGCGGTATAGATGCTGGAGTATTTGATAAATGGGAGTGTGAAATCGCTGCCTACGAGATGGATAAACTCTTAGGATTAAACATGGTTCCACCCACCGTCGAGAGAAGGTACAGGGGAAGAAAAGGGTCTGTTCAGCTTTGGTTCCCGCTTGAAATCAGCGAGCTGGAGAGATTAAAACAAGATATTCCGATTCCTCCCGATAAATTAGAAAGTTATGAAAAAGCAATATATTTGCATAGAGCTTTTGACAATTTGATCGCCAATTCTGACCGTACTCTGCAAAACATTCGTTATACCAAAGACTGGCGTTTGATTCTCATCGATCATTCCCGTGCTTTCCGCAGCTCTAGATTTTACACAGACAAGTTAATTTATGGAAAATATGGATCGAGGAAAGATAAGTGCTTTGAGAAACTTCCACGTGCTTTTGTTGAGAAGATTAAGTCTTTGGACTTTGAAAAAATCAGAAAAGCCGTGGACTTTTATTTAACATACTCAGAAATCGAAGCCATTCTCATCCGGAAAAAGCTTCTTTTAAAAGAAATTAATGAAATGATAAAAGAGAAAGGGGAAGATCAAGTTTTGTATTAGATTATCAGAACGGGTTTAGAAGATTCTTTGTTTAAATGGGAGCAAAATTCCTCAAGGCTTCTGTTTGAATGACCTATGGAGTATATCTTCATAGCTTAAACAGTTTATAATATCTTTTTTTTCAAGCCACGCCCGGCGTGCAATCCCCACGCCAAAGCGCATCATTTCAAGCCCGCCGGCATGATGAGTATCAGTCCCCAGGCTGATCTTTATGTTTTTATCTTTGGCCTTCTTTAAGTAAAATTCGTTTAAATCCAGACGGTCATAATAGGCATTGAGTTCCAGCACAACACCAAATTTCTGTGCTCCTTCCATGACATTTTCTAAGTCAACGTCATAACCTTCGCGCCCTGATATGAGCCTCCCGGAAGGGTGGGCGATTATGGTGATGTACGGATTCTCCATGGCCTTAAGCATTCTCTCTGTCACGTTTCTTTTAAATCCTGAATGGATCGCCGCCACAACGATATCCAGATCTTTAAGGATTTCATCCGGGAAGTCCAGCCGTCCATCCTGGAGAATATCCACTTCTGTTCCTTTCAGGATTTTTATGCCTTTAAGATGCCTGTTGATACTGTCGATCTCATCTATCTGGTTCCTAAGACGCTCCGGAGATAAGCCATTGGCATATTTTACCGACTGGGAATGATCGCACACAGCGATGTATTCATAGCCCAGGTTTTTCGCTGATTCAGCAATCTTCTCAATAGAGAGACTGCCATCGCTGTATTGAGAATGGACATGAAGGTCTCCTCTTATGTCAGTGGATTCCACGATCCTTGGAAGCTTATTTTTCGCAGCCAATTCAATCTCGCCCCTGTCTTCTCTTAATTCCGGATGAATGAAAGCCAGGTTGAGAGTTCTGTAGATTTCTTCTTCCTTGGTCCCGGCAATTTTTTTCTCGCCCCTGAAAACGCCGTATTCTGAAATCTTCAATCCCATCTCTTTAGCAAGGGATCTCAGTTTGATATTATGGGCCTTCGAGCCTGTAAAATACTGAAGTGCAGATCCGTATTCTGATTCATCAACGATCCGCAAATCAACCTGGCGTTCGCCTTTTTCAGCACTGATCATGACCGAGCCTTTTGTCTTTCCTGCAGCCAGAGTTCTGGTCACTCCGGGAAATTGAGTGAAGTAATCGATGATTTTGGCGCCGTCTTTGCCGGTTGCAAGAATATCGATATCTCCCACTGTTTCTCTCATCCGGCGGAGTGAGCCTGCAGGAGAGATACGGCCGATGTAAGGTGCCTCCTTAAGATAATCGATCACCTCTTCCACTATGTTGGCAGCTTCGAAGATATGGATACGTTCTTGAGCGTGTTCATAGATTGTTATTCCTTTTTTAATGTTTTCAACCTTTTTTTCCCCAAGCCCGTATAACCGTGCGAGAGACCCATCCTCGATAACTCTTTTGAGGTCTTCAAGGCTTTTGACTCCAAGCTGTTTATAAGCCAGATGGACGGTTTTTCCGCCTATGTTCTGGATATTTAGAAGCTCGAGGAGGCCTTCCGGGATATCTGAGAGAGCCTCATCGAATTTTTTCATATACCCGGTCTTGAGGTATTCCTCAATTTTCTTTGCAATTCCGCTTCCGATTCCTGAGATCTCTTGAAGTCTTTTTTCTTTAGAGATGTCTTCGATATCCTCGGTTAGATCCTCGAGAATACGGGAAGCTTTTCGGTAAGCGATAACCTTGAATCCTGTCTCTCCCTTGATCTCCAGGGCATCGGCAATCCTGGAAAAAATGATGGCTATTTCCTTATTTTTCATTGGGAGTCGTTTAATCTTATAATAGTCGAACTTCATTTAAGTTTCAATGGTCGAAGCAGGTCAGTTGAAATATAGAGACACAATACTTATTTCCTCATGAGGTAAATACATATGGCTCATCTCCAAAAGAGCTGGTAGGATCATAAGGATTCAAGGGGTCAAGGGGTCAGGGGTTCGAGTAAAATGCTTAAGAATTATAAGGAATTAAAAGTTTGGCAAAAGTCCTATGATTTTTGAAGGGTTCGAGGATTCAAGGATTCGAGGGTTCGAGTGACGTGCTGAAAAGTTACAAAGAGCAGAAAGTTTGGCAAAGGTCCTATGACTTATGTTTGAAAATTTACAAAATTACAAAAAGATTCCCTAATGGAGAAAGACACGGCCTGACATCGCAAATAAGGAGGGCAGCAGTCTCTGTTCCTAGTAACATAGCAGAAGGATATGGAAGAAAAACAACCCCGGAATATATTCGGTTTTTATA
>JAUWJP010000269.1 GCA_030607635.1 Candidatus Aminicenantota bacterium | reverse complement strand
ATGTTGATTTTTTCTTCAGAATCTATTCCTTGAGGAAAGATGGTCAAGCTGGCGATATCTACAGGGAGATCTGTCTTCCCTGGAGTGACACCGTGGAATCAAAAGAATACAATTCAGAGGAAGAAAACATCTATTCTTTCGGCACGATATTTCCTCCCGGCCATTATCTTCTTTCTGCGGCAGCAGCCAGCCTGGATTTGACCAAGATCGGCCTGATTTTTCAGGAATTTTACCTGCCTTTTCCTTCGGATTTCAAGAAAAACCTGGGACTCACTCCCTTGTTTTTCGTCAAGAGCATAAAAAGGATGCCTTCGCCGGATTCTGTGATCAAAATCTATAAAAACCTCTTCCATTATGCAGTCTTAGAGATTGAACTTTTCTTTGACCATGAATTCAGCCTGACAGAGAAGCTTGATATTTTTTATTTAATTCTGGGAGGAGCTCCTGCTGAGGACGGTAAATATAAATTTGAGGTCAACTATGTCTATAAGAAAGGCGAAGAAGAGATTGTGAAGTTTGAACCTAAAATGCTGGATATTCCTGCGACACTTGTTAGCCAGCCCTTGCCCTTGTTCTTTAAGACTAAAAAACTGGAGCCTGGAGAATATATTCTTGAGATAACTATAAAGGACAAAATAGGGAAAAAGGAAGGCTTGGGAAAGATTAATTTTATCATTAAATAGGAGGCTAACATGAGTCATATTTCAAAGAATAAATTTTTAAATTTTGCCTCTTTTATTTTATTTCTCTTGGCATGGATAGTACCCTTAACTTTCGCTCAGGAACACATGGGAAAGGGGAGAGTTAACGGTACCGTTGTTGATGAAAAGGGCCAACCTGTGGAGGGAGTTTTAATCGTTGTTGAAAGCATGAGATATAAGACAAAACTCCAGAGCTATACTGATAAAAAAGGACTTTTTGCTGTGGCAGGAATGGGAACAGGTTATTGGCGCATAACAGCTTCCAAGAAAGGCTATAGCAGTTCCTATGTAGATATGAATATCCGCCAGCTGAGGAGAAACCCTCCTATAACCTTTACCTTGAAAAAAACGACCGGTTATACTGCTCTTCTTGCAGATGATGAATCTGTGCAGTTTTTCGATAAGGGAAATCTCCTCATTAAAGAAGAGAAGTATGATGAAGCTTTGGGAGTGTTCGAAGAATTCCTGACAGAATACCCGGAGATTTACCAGGTTCATCTTAACTTTGGAACATGTTACCTCAAAAAAGGAGAATTGGATAAAGCTGAGGCAGAGTTTATAATGGTCCTTGATAAAACCCTGGAGACACACGGCGATTACATGAAAGATACCCCCGCATCCCTTCGCGCTTTTACTGGACTTGGAGAAACGTACATTCAAAAAGGAGATTTTGAGACAGCTCAGGAATATTTTGCCCAGGCCTTAGAAATTTCCCCTGAAGATGAAGCGGCTGCCTACAATGTGGGAGAGGTATTTTTCTCTCATCAGAAAGTTGATGAAGCCATCAAGTATTTTGAGTTAGCCACCCAGATTAAGAAGGATTGGTCCAAGCCCTATAAGAAATTAGGGTATGTTTATCTCAACAAGGGCGATTTTGATAAGTCGCTTGAATATTTCAATAAATTCATCGAGATAGACCCTGAAAATCCTGAAGTTCCCAGAGTGAAAAATATCATCGCCACTATCGAAAAGATGAGAAAGTAGAAGTTGTTAAGAATGCCCAATTTTTTCATCAAATAGAAATTCAGATAAACTTTAATTATTTTATTTTGATTATATTTAATTTACGCAATCTTTTCTGCTGAATCCTATCCCGGAGAGAAAAATAGATTTTGTTTGTTCCTCTCTCTAGAGGGATTATTATTTTTTCACTCAAGGAATATCCTTCTTTAATATTTTTTCTGAGTTTTTCAAGGGAAAGATGTTTTGTCATCTCTTTTTTTTCTCTGTAGGTACCTTTTTCTTCAATATCCCTCACTTCTACACTTAATTCTAAATCACAAACATATTGCCCGTTTTCTTTCCGATAACTGATGGTGCTTAAAAGAATTTCAAAGAAACAATCAACAGCATAATTTCCTTCCTTGTCTTTTTCTATTTTCCCTATGGATATCGAGTAATCCAGGAAAGGAAGAATTTCGAGAAGAGATTCATCCCTCTCTATTTCCCCTATCCATTGATACTTTGTCATATCGGGATCGCTCTGATGGTAACTCATCATGGAAAAGGGCTTAACTTCAACGTCAGTGGTTAATTTGTAGTCTCCACTGCTATCGTAGTCGACAAAAACAAGGCGCAGAGGACCGGCGAAATAATCAGGGTACTGGTTGTAGATCCAGATTTCTGTCGGTCTTTCAGTTATTGTTCCTTCCTCTAGCAAATTAGAGCTGAGCTCCCTCTTTCCCTTGTCGAATTCTCTTGAGGCATCTCCCATGCTCTTTTTGATGACATCTGTGGGAGGGCCCAGGAGGATATAGATTCTTCCTTTATCAGTCATCCAGCCTGGAATGCCTGCCCGGAAAGCCTTATCAGCCACAGCCAGCCTTGTGTAATATTGTGAGCGGAATTCGTTTTCATGGGTTGAGGGATCTGGATCACGCCTTGCCCAGAAATCCATGATAAACTCTCCTCGGTCTTCAGGAGGCATTTCTCGAAAAATTCTCTCTTCCTGAGGAGTGATTATATAGCGGATGAGATCCAAAAATTTCTGGCTGTTGGAGTCAAGGGGAGGTTTTAAGATTTGGCGAGAAGCGCAGGCCGAATGGAGCAAGAGAGCAGCAGCAAGTGGAAGCAAATAGAGCATGTAACTTTTTTTCATTTCTGGCTCTGTTCAATCAGGGCGTCTAATCTTTCTTTTTCAGCAGGAGTCATGAGATCGTAGTATCGTTTTTTATACTCACTGAGCAAATCAAACGCTTTGGCTTTATTGCCATTGTTTAAATAGGCTGTGGCTAGATCAAAATGAGCCTGGCTGAAATCGGGATCTGCTTCCAGAGCTTTTTCCCAGCAGTAGATGGCTCCTCCCAGGTTTCCTTGTTGCCTGTAGGCGTGGCCCAATCCATAGTAGGGAGCTGGATATCCAGGATCTAGCTCTATGGCTTTTT
>JAUWJP010000130.1 GCA_030607635.1 Candidatus Aminicenantota bacterium | reverse complement strand
TGTGATGGAATACCCGTCTCGCCTGTTCGGGATTACAAAAACATCTGTTGAAGGTGAATACGGGTTTGGTGATGTGGCCTATGACAGAACATCCTTCGCAGTCAGGGAGGAGGGCAAAGAATTTGTAGGGACTCACGCAGCATTATGGGGAATTACTGCTGCTGTGTATTTATCCCTCATGGGCCCTAAAGGAATGCAGGAATTAGGAAAGACCATTATGCAAAGGTCACAGTATGCCATGAAGAAACTGGCAGAAATAGAGGGAGTCAAAGCGCCTTTATTCGATTCACCCCATTTTAAAGAGTTTGTAGTCAGCTTCAAGGATACAGGCATGAAGGTCGAAGATATTAATAAATCGCTGCTGAAGCAGGGTATCTTCGGAGGCAAAGACCTTTCCAGGGAATTTCCTGAACTGGGAAATAGCGCGCTTTATTGCGTGACTGAGGTTCACACCAGGGAAGATATTGATAGCCTGGTTCAGGCCTTGAAAGATTGTTTAGGATAGAGGTTGAAAACTTTGAATATCATAAGATTGGATATCTTAAGAAAGGAAGGGATTGACCATGAGTATGGATAAAAAAACTAAAGTAAAAAATTTCCATCAAGCCAAATGGGATGAGCCAATAATTTTTGAATTAAACACAGAAGGAGAAAGAGGCATTGCAATCCCTGAGGTAGAAAAAGAAATCGAAGAAACGGTCGGTGATGGAATATCTAAATTGCCAGAAAACATGGCAAGAAAAGAAGCTCCTGCGCTTCCTGAAATATCTCAGATGAGAGTGTTAAAACATTTCATTCGCCTGTCTCAGCAATGTCTTGGAGCAGATTTAAACATTGATCTAGGGCAGGGAACCTGCACGATGAAATACAACCCAAAAATTAACGAGATTTTTGCCCGCTCACCTAAAGTTGCAGAACTTCATCCCCTGCAGGATGAGAATACTGCTCAAGGCGCGCTCGAAATAATGTACAAATTGGATGCATTCCTCCAGGAGATTTCAGGAATGAGAAAATTTACCATGCAGCCTGGAGGAGGTGCTTCGGCTATTCTTGCTATGGCTTCCATCATCCACGCTTATCACCACTCCCGCGGAGAAACAGATAAGCGAGATGAGATAATTACCACAATATTCTCTCATCCTTCAGATGCTGCGGCGGCGGCTGTAAAAGTATATAAAGTGATTACCCTCTATCAAAATGAAGACGGGCTGCCTGATGTTGAGGCTCTGAAAAAAGCGGTTTCAGAGCGGACTGCAGGATTATTAATAACGAATCCGGAGGATACGGGGATTTTCAATCCTAAAATAGCAGAGTTTGTTAACATAGTTCATGAGGCAGGAGGATTATGCGGATATGACCAGGCCAATGCAAACGGAATATTAGGCATCACAAGAGCCAATGAAGCTGGTTTTGATCTTTGTTTCTTTAATCTGCACAAAACCTTTTCTTCTCCCCATGGCTGTGGTGGACCTGCAACAGGAGCACTCGGCGTAACAGAAGAGCTTATAAGCTATTTGCCGGTCCCGACAGTGGAATTTGATGGTGATAGATACTTTTTAAATTACAATCTTCCTAACACGATTGGTAAAGTAAGAGCATTCTACGGAGTTTTCCCTGCCGTTTTAAGAGCATATTCATGGATAATGAGCTTGGGAGCTGAAGGACTTAAAGAAGCTGCAAGCGTGGCTGTATTAAACAATAATTATATTTTAAAGAAAATAAAGAAGATAAAAGGCGCTAGTGCGCCTTATGCCAGAGGAAGACATCGTATAGAGCAGGTGAGGTATAGCTGGGAGACACTCACCAAAGAGACAGGAGTAACCACAGAAGATGTGACGTGCAGGATGGCTGATTTTGGTTTCCATTTATGGTCAAGCCATCATCCGTTCATAGTTCCAGAACCGTTCACGATTGAGCCGACTGAATCTTACTCCAAGGATGAGATTGATGAATATATCGCCGGTCTGGAGAAAATCGTTGCCGAAGCATACGAAGATCCTGAAAAGGTGAAAAACGCGCCGTACAACAGTGTTGTCCACAAGATTGATCACAGTACTTTAGATGATCCTGAAAAGTGGGCGATAACCTGGAGGGCTTACCTAAAAAAACACAAAGGAAAATAACCGAGGCTTGTCGCATTTGAAAAAATTAGGGCTGATTGTCAATCCGATCGCTGGAATGGGTGGGCGCGTTGGTCTGAAGGGGACAGATGGTTCAGATATTCTGGAAAAGGCTGTAGAGCTGGGAGCAAAACCTCAATCTCAGAATCGTACGAAAGAAGCCCTCAAAATACTTGAGTCACTCAAAAATAATATAGAATTAATAACTTATCCAGGCAAAATGGGCGAAAAAGCAGCCATTCGGTGTGGCTTTTCTCCTAATATCATCGGGACCATAACAGGCACCGCGACTACTGCCTCAGATACCAGAAAAGCGGCCAAAGAAATGCTGGATATAGGAGTAGATCTGCTGCTTTTTGCCGGTGGAGACGGGACGGCGAGAGATATATACAGTGCGGTTGGCGATTCAATGGTAGTTTTGGGGATACCTGCGGGAGTTAAGATTCATTCTGCTGTGTATGCCTGTAATCCAGTGAGGGCAGGGGAGTTGGCCCTTTTATTCCTTCAGGGCAAGGCAAAAAATATCCTGGAAGCCGAAGTGATGGACATTGACGAAGAGGATTATAGAAAAGGAAGATTACGAGCTAAATTATACGGGTATTTAAAAATACCCTTTGAAAGAAGATACCTTCAGAGAGTAAAAGCAGGGAGTCCTGTTAGTGAACAATATTCTCAGGAAGCAATCGCGCATGACGTTACAGAAAATATGTCCGATGAGTTTTATTATATCGTCGGACCCGGAACCACTACCAGGTCAATAATGGAAAAACTCAATCTGAATGATACCTTATTAGGAATAGACCTTATTCATAGGAAAAAGCTTGTCGGAAAAGATTTGAATGAGGCAGATTTACTCGAGAAAATTAAAGGGAAAAAAACTAAGCTAATCATTACACCAATCGGCGGCCAGGGCTATCTATTCGGAAGAGGGAATCAGCAAATAAGCCCGGAAGTCATTAAACAAGTTGGGAAGGACAATATAATCATAGTAGCTACAAAGCATAAAATAAATTCCTTATATGGTCGTCCTTTATTAGTGGATACAGGGGATAAAGCAGTTGATTGCCTGTTAAATGACTATTTTAAGATTATATCGGGTCATCGAGAAGCCATAATTTATAAAGCAACATATTGATTTGGGGGCCAGGTCTGGAAAGAACGGGATGAGGGCATTGCAATCGCTATTAACCGGTGGAGGTATAGCTTAGAAGATGTAGGTAAGTTTGTAGGATTGCATTATTCTTGCGTAAGTAGAATCGCAAAAAAGGCAAAAAACAAGACCTGATCCCTATTGTACCTATTGTATGACCCCTATTGTATTCACTTCCTCCTTGTCTTCCTCAATGATAAGTATATGCAGATGAGGCTGTAAGGAAAGAACAGAGGAAATGGGGTCAGCCCTTATCAAAATGAAGATTGAAAAATCAGAGGTTGATGGGTTTTTCTCTCCAATAGATAGGCCTGACCCCGACAAGGAAAATAAAGGAGGTTGCGGAGAAGGAGGTTTAATTCTTCCTTCAAATTTTTCTCTCTTGAACCACAATGGTTCCATCTTTGACCGCAATCGTTCCGTTCTTTATGACATGTTTCAAGGGATTAATGCCCAAGTGATAGACAAGGGTGGGATAATTGGGAACGTCCCATAAAACAACATCCATTTTTTTTCCGACTTCAAGACTTCCCACCTCTCCATGCTTTGTAAGAGCATAGGCAGCATTTGCCGTCGTGGCATTGATGGCTTCTTCTATGCTCATCTTCAGGGTGAAAACAGCAAGCTGGAGGACAAAAAGCATGGATTCTGTCATCGAGCTTCCGGGATTAAAATCCGTAGCCAAAGCGACGATGGCACCTTCTTCGATGAGTTTTCGCGCGGGAGCTTTTTTCTCATGCATGAGAAAGAAAGAGACTGCAGGGAGCAGGGTAGCGGCTGTTTGGCTTTTTGCGAGTTCCTGGATTCCTTCCTCGGTAATGTTGATGAGATGGTCAGCAGATGTAGCTTCCTCTTCTGCGGCAAGCTTTGCTCCTCCCAAAGGAGAGAATTCATCGGCGTGGATTTTGATTTTAAATCCTGCTGCTTTAGCAGCCCCAACTAATTTTCTTGTCTCATCAAGGGAGAAAACTCCCTCCTCACAGAAGACATCAAAGAACTCGGCCAAATTTTTTTCTTTTACTTCGGGTAGGATTTTATGAATGAGAAGCTCGATGTAATCGTTTTTTCGAGACCTGTATTCTTCTGGGATTTCATGGGCGCCCATAAAAGTGGGAACGATATCGATTGGATGGAGCTTTCGAAGCTCTCCGAGCGCTTCAAGCTGTTTTATTTCGTCTTCAAGGTTCAAACCGTAGCCGCTTTTGGCTTCGGCAGTCGTAGTTCCTAAAAGAAGCATATTATCGAGGCGATTAAGAGAAAGGGAGAGGAGTTCCTTCTTGGAAGCTTGACGGGTTGCTTTTACTGTTGTCTGAATTCCTAAGCCTTTTTTTGCCAACTCCTGGTACGAGTAGCCTTTAATACGGAGAACAAATTCTTCCTCCCTTGTTCCAGCAAAAGGGAGGTGTGTGTGAGAGTCAACAAAGCCCGGAAGTGCGACCAGACCGGTTCCATCGATATAAATGCCATCTTCTTCCAATCGAACTTCTTTTTTGAATTTTTTCTCCTCTCCCAAAAAAATAATCTTTCCTTTAAATGAAGCGATGCAGGCTTTCTCCAGAAGCCCGACATCTTGAAGGGCGACAGTTCTCTTAGGTATCTGCCCCTTGCAGGTAAGAAGTTGCTCACAGTTTACAACTGCAAGGTCAGCTGATTTCACGAGGGATTTTCCTCATAGGGGCTTGTTTGTTTTTTCTGATGAAAGAGGGCGTTTCGTAAGGTTCCCACTGCTTTTCCCAAGCCGGTCTGTTCCAGAGAACCTCGCTTCCCTTTGGCTCGAATAAATAAGGAGGTGTATCACTCTTAACCTTAGGGGAAAGAGCTTCTTGCGCAAGGGAAGAGATGTCTGCTTGAGGCGTAATTTCCCTCCGCGGTGCAAGCCCAAAACCTGTGGCGATGACAGTAACTTTGGCCATTTCTTTCATACTTTCGTCGATCACTGTGCCAAAAATGATATTGGCTTCTGGATGAGCCTGGCTGTGGATAAGCTGCGAGGCTTTAGAGACTTCGTTAAGAGTGAGATCTCTCCCGCCGGTTATATTGATAAGGACTCCTTGAGCTCCCTCGATCGAGGTATCAATTAGAAGAGGACTGGATATTGCCTTTTCGGCAGCATCCACAGCTCTGTTTTCGCCGGATGCTAATCCTGTCCCCATAAAGGCCATACCCATGCCTTTCATGATTGATTTGACATCAGCAAAGTC
>JAUWJP010000245.1 GCA_030607635.1 Candidatus Aminicenantota bacterium | reverse complement strand
TGAATGTATTCTTGTTGGTTGAGGCTTTTGGGAGTGACGGATTTTCGGGACAGATTCAAAGCTTCTGCTGGAAAAAAGTCTTCCAGCCTATGATCGCGGTCCTCTTCGAGATGATCAAGCACGATGTGAAAATCTTCATCTTTAAGAGTGTATCCTTTTTCCTCCAGCTCTCTCATTTTGTTGAAGAAGTGTTTAGCGAATTCGACTTTTTCTTGGTCGCCATCTATCAAAAGGCTGTCTCCCCTGACTGAGAGAGAGATTCCCAGCCTTTTTTCGAGCTTTTTCAAATTCTTGTCCAGAACTCCCGAAAAAGAATTCTTCCTGAAGTAGGGGTGTTCGATTTTTTCCATATTATTATTGGGTGGTAGGGGAGGGATCTTCTTGCATTTTTATAAATTATAAACATTAAAAGGGGGAATTTGTCAAGCTGGTCAAGTCTGATCCCGTCGTTAATTCTTGAAAAAATGGGTGAGGTGTTGTATATATCTTACTTAAATCAAAAGAGGATAATAATAAAAGCCCGTTTCGGAAGGGGCTTCTGCTTTTAGTTTAGAAGGGAGAAAAAAGATGGAGAAAGAATTTACAGACGTTTCTATTCCCACATCCTTGTATAAGAAAATAGAGCAAAAGATAAAAGGTTCAGGAATCACTTCTGTCTCGAGCTACGTTGCTAAGGTATTGAGAGAAAGCCTTTTGAAAGAGGAGGAGACACAGGAAGCCTTGACTAAAGAGGACGAAGAAAAAGTAAAGAAAAGATTGAAGGCGCTGGGTTATATTGACTGATTTTACTCTGTTATTACCATGATATGCCCGTTATGATAATTATTCTGATGAGATTGCCATGCTCCCTTCGGTCGCTCGCAAAGACACATAATCAAGTAGCCAGGAAAATAGCCTGCCGCTTGCCTTATCTTAGGAGAGAAAGATGATTCAGCCTCATGGAAGCAAACTTGTGGAGCGAGTTCTTCACGGAGAGGAAAAAGAGAGAGCTCTGGAGAAAGCCAAGGTTTTACCGTCTCTTAAATTGAATTTTGAGTTAGTAAGCGATGTGGAAAACATTGCTTTCGGTAATTTCAGCCCTCTCGAAGGTTTTATGGGGGAAGGGGAGTACCGGAATGTTTTGAACCACATGAGGCTTTCCGACGACCTTCCCTGGCCCATTCCTATTGTCCTTGATGTTGAAAAGGAAGTGGCAAAAAAATTGAAGATAGGGCAGGAAGTTATTCTGCGTAATGAAAGCAACGACCCAATAGCTATTCTCCATCTTGAAGAGAAATATGAATACAACAGAGAAGAGATGGCAGAGAAAGTCTTCCAGACAAAAGACACGGCTCATCCTGGTGTGGCTAAGGTTAGAGGCATGAAAGATGTTCTACTTTCGGGGAAAATCGATTTAATTCAGGAATCTCCGACTCCTTTTTATAACTATAAACTCAAGCCAATCGAAACAAGGGTTCTTTTTAAAGAGAAGGGCTGGAGGACAGTTGTAGGTTTTCAAACAAGGAATACTCCCCATATCGGACATGAATATGTGCAGAAAACAGCCCTGACTTTCACTGATGGAATCTTCGTAAATCCGGTCATTGGCCGCAAGAAAAAGGGGGATTTCAAAGACGAAGTGATTCTTGCCTCTTATGACGAGCTCATCAAACATTATTATCTTAAGGAGCGGGCAGTCGTAGTCATTCTCCAGATGGAAATGAGGTATGCTGGTCCGAGGGAAGCTATCTTTCACGCCATAATCCGGAAAAATTTTGGCTGCACTCATATTATCATAGGCCGTGATCATGCAGGTGTTGGCAATTACTATTCACCTTATGCCGCTCAAGATATTTTCGAAGAATTTCCTGATCTGGGAATTGTCCCTTTATTCTTCAAGTCCTTTTCTTTTTGCAAGAAGTGCAATTCTGTGGTCAACGAGAAAACATGCCCCCACCAGCCTTCAGAACACATCAACTTCAGCGGGACAAAGATTAGAGAATTGCTGATTCAAGGAAAGATTCCTCCACCGGAACTAATGCGGCCAGAAGTAGCTAAAATTATCCTTGATTACGACAATCCATTCGTGGAGTAGAAAGGATGAAGCAGATTTATATAGTCTCAGGCCTGCCTCGATCAGGCACATCGATGTTAATGCAAATTCTGGATGCGGGGGGCTTGCCCGTGGCTTCAGACGCAAAGAGGAAACCTGATCGCAGCAATCCGAAGGGGTACCTGGAGGTAGAGAGTATCATAGATAAACTCAGGGATAATCCTGATTATGTGTTCAATTTTGAGGATAGAGTTTTAAAGGTAATAGCCTACGGCCTTCAATCCCTTCCTCCTGGCAACTACAAACTAATCTATGTGGATAGGAACATAGAGGAGATATTGGACTCGATGAAGGAAATGATGAGAGCCAAGGATGAGGAAAGAGAGGATACAAAGAAAGCCTTCATCAAGTTGAACAACAAGACAAAGGCAGATATCAAGGTAAGGGAGGACATGCAGGTTTTATTCGTAAACTACAACGAGATTCTTTCCAGCCCTAAAAAGCATCTGGAGGAAATACATTGTTTCCTGGAGGAGAGAAATCTGGATTTAGAAAAAATGATAGAGGTAGTTGATGAAAAATTGTACAGACAGAGGAGAGAGAGGTAATAAGATGGAGCAAAAGGGTTTCACTTTATGGTTTACAGGATTACCGTCTTCAGGTAAATCTGCAGTGGCAGATCGAGTGGCAGAGATATTAAAGGAGAAAGGCCTGAAGGTTGAGAGGTTGGACGGCGATATAGTCCGAAAAAGTCTGACTCGAGACTTAGGGTTTTCCAAAGAAGATAGGAATGAAAACATCCGACGGGTGACGTTTGTGGCCAAGCTTTTGACCAGGAATGGCGTGGCAGTGCTCACTTCTTTTATTTCTCCCTATCGTGAGATAAGGGCCCAATCTCGGGACGAGATCGGAAAGTTCATAGAAGTTTATGTCAAGTGCCCTCTGGAAGTTTGCATCGAGCGCGACGTAAGAGGAATGTACAAAAAAGCACTCAAGGGAGAGATAAAAGAGTTCACCGGTGTCTCTGACCCTTATGAGGAGCCCCTGAACCCGGAAATTCTTCTGGATACAGATAAAGAAACTCTGGAAGAGAGTGCCGAAAAGGTTATCCAGAATCTGAATGATTTAGGATATTTAGAATAAACTATGATTAGTATTGTAGGGGTTTGATTCATCAAGCCCACACTTATGAGGATAAAAAGGAATTGTAGGGGCTTGATTTATCAAGCCCACCTTTTATATATAAAATGATATAACTGTTAGTTAAAAAAATGGATAAATACTTAGTAACGGGTGGGGCTGGTTTTATCGGTTCAAATATTGCCGAAGAACTTGTCAAAAGGGAATATTCAGTTAAGATCATTGATAATTTTTTAACGGG
>JAUWJP010000141.1 GCA_030607635.1 Candidatus Aminicenantota bacterium | reverse complement strand
AGTAACCTCCTTCTCTATCACAGCCTCCAGGATCTTGGGGAAAACCAGAGACAGGCATTCAAAGCATTTTCCTTTGAGGGGCGCCAGTTTCTGTTCAACACTGAGAATAATTTTCTTCCCCAGGGAGAGATGGGGATTTACTGCCAGCTCCATAACTTATCCCCAGATGATGAAAGCACCAGCGCAATTTTTCTCCTCGAAATATTTTCTTTGAGTGCAAGTACTCCTGTCATGAGTCAGAAAAGGCCCCTGAAGGAAGTCCTGATTTCAGAATCTGGAGGGATTGAAGTAGGCCCTTTTTCTCTCAGTGCGTTCGATCCGGGCTATTATCGTGCAGATGTTTCAATCCTCGACGCCAGTGGTCATAAAGTACTCTCTGAAAGGGGAGATTTTATCCTCCTTTCCCAGCCCTACCCTGTAATTCCCTGGGTTTATTCCAAGCAGCACAGGCCTTTTCCTGAAGCAGCCCAGCTCTTCATTCTAGCGACACAGTCCTTTATGACCCGAAAGTATGAGCAGGCTCATTCGTATCTTGATCAAGCCATCAAAATAAAAGACGAGCCTGCGACGAGGCTCCTCCTGGGCAAAGTGCTCTATGCTCTCCACTGGTATCAAGATTCTCTTACTGCTGTCTTCCCCGCATACCAATCTGCGGGTGATAGAGAAGCAGCCAAGCTCATAGCGGCAAATTATGCTGCCCTCGAAGATTGGTCTTCGGCTCTCGTCTATCTAGAAAAGCTCATGGCCCAGGCGACAGAAATTAGCGTCTTAAATCTCGCCGCTGAGTGCTATCTCAATCTCAAGCAGCAGGAGAAGGCATTGCTACTCCTCCAGAAATCCCTCGTGCTTACTCCCGCTCAAACACATATGAGAGATCTCGAAGAGAAGATAAAGAAGCAGCTAAAAAACAAGAATAACCATTATTAACCTGAATTATTGGCCTTTATCATGAGGTTGCGTGATTAAATTTCATGGCACTCGGGCACGGGAATCTTCTATGTGTCATATAATAAAATTGAATTAACTTATTAACAAGAGAGATGAGAGACTAATGAGGAGGATAACATGATACGTAAATGTATGGTTTTTTTGTTGTTAATAAGCCTCTTCACGATTAATGGGTGGTCTCAACATGGAAAGTTTGAAGGAGTCGTTATGGACAAGGAGGGAAATCCGCTAGAGAAAGTAACTGTTACTATTATTTCTGTGAAATCTTCGGCCAACAAGATAGAACTCAAGACGAACAAAGAAGGGAAATTCTCTCAGATTGGGCTCTGGCCAGAGTACTATCAGGTGAGTTTTAAAAAATCGGGCTTCGTGCCCATATCCAGGGAAATTCGGGTGAGAATTGCCGGAACAACAAAAGTGGAGATAACGCTGGAAAAAGCACAGGAAAGGATAGAGAGGAACCTTTCCGCAGCGGACAAGCGTTTCTTCAAAGGAAATAAACTGTATGTTGAGCAAAAGTATAAGGAGGCAGCTCAGGCCTATGAGGGAGCCCTCGAGCTCAGTCAATCTCAGTGGGGCTATTATTTTAACCTGGGCCTTGCCTACAAAAAGTCAGAGAAAAAAAAAGAAGCCATTGCTTCATTCAAAAAGGCACTCGAGCTCAATCCCGAAAGCTACAGCATAAACAAGGAACTTGGCCAAATCCTGGCTAAAGAGGGCAATTTTGAAGAGGCAAAAAACTACTTTCAGAGGGCCTCAGAAATTAGTGATGATGATCCGGATGCATTCTATAATCTGGGAGTTTGTCTGACCAACCTGGGCGTTTCAGAAGGAGCCTTAAGCTCTTTTCTCAGGGCGGTCGGGCTCAAAGATGACTATGCCGATGCTTACTACCAAATAGGCACTATTTACATCAGTCAAAACAATGTTGAAGAAGCTGTCAGAAATTTGGAAAGATTTCTCGAGCTTGTTCCTGAGCACGAGAAGGCGAATATTGCTAAACAGCTCCTTGACTATTTAAAAAAGTAGCAAATAGCAGATATTATAGAGAAAAAGAAAACTGAATGAAAAAAAGATTGAAGAAAAAAATTCTTTTTTTATTTTTGATACTGATTGGAATAAATTTTACGGACTATTCAATCTCTGCTTCAAAAACAAAACAAGTGAGCTTCAATGTGCTCCTTATAACCATTGATACGATTAGGCCAGACAGACTCAGTTGTTACAGCACAAAGTATTTACAGACTCCTCGTATTGAAGCCTTAGCAGCACAAGGCGTAGTCTTTGATAGAGCTTTTGCTCATAATCCAACAACTCTTCCTTCTCATACAAATATTTTATTAGGCACTACTCCTCTTCATCATGGTGTTCATGACAACTCAAAGTTTATTGTTGCTGAAGATTTTATAACTCTAGCCGAATACTTAAAAAGCAAGGGATACTCTACTGGGGCTTTTGTTGGTGCTTTCCCTCTTGATAGTCGCTTTGGTTTGATTCAGGGATTCGATGTTTATGATGACTTTTATCCTTCTAGGCCTTCTTCTGCATTTATTTATGCGGAAAGAAAAGCCGAGAAAGTTATTCTTGCGGCTCTTGGCTGGCTGCAGAAACAAAAGAATAAATGGTTTTCTTGGATCCATCTCTGGGATCCTCATGTTCCTTATTTGCCCCCCGAGCCTTTCAAAAGTAAATTTAATGATGATCTTTATTCAGGAGAAGTTGCCTATGTCGATTCTGAATTAGGTAAAATATTTGACCATTTAAAAAGAAATGACTTAATGGAAAATACATTAATCATATTAACCGGAGACCACGGAGAGTCCCTGGGTGAACATGGCGAATTAACCCACAGCTATTTTGCTTATAACAGCACTCTCGGGGCTCCTTTAATCATTGTGGGTCCAGGTGTAAATGCTGTCAGAATTGATGAATATGTCGCCCATATTGATATATTTCCTACCATCTGCGATATCCTGGGGATAGAAAAACTTCCTTCCCTCCAGGGAGTGTCCCTCCTGCCTTTAATAAAAGGAAAGAAAATAAAGAAAAGAGCTATTTATTTTGAATCATTGTATGCTTATTACAATAGAGGTTGGGCACCTCTTCGAGGATTCATAGAAGATAGGAAAAAATTTATAGAATCACACATTACTGAATTTTACAATCTGGAAGATGATTTTAATGAAGAGATAAATCTTACTCACAAAACTAATTTGGAGAAATATCAGAAAAAGCTGAAAAAAATAGAAGAAGAGCTTTCTTCTCTCCGAAAAGCGCAAAACCTAAAAAAAATTGACCGGAAAGCCCGGGAGAAACTGAGAAGTTTAGGATACATAGTTTCTCCAGTACCTCTATTAAAAAAGAAATACGGACCGGAAGATGATTTAAAAACTCTTCTTCCCTTACAAAAAAAATTGGACAGAGCGAGTATTTTGTCCAAGGAAGGCAGAGAAGAGGATAGCATCAGACTACTGAATGAAATTATCCGGAATGACAAATATTTTGCTTCAGCTTATACTCAACTCTCTGAAATATATACCTCTCAAGGAAAGACAGAAGAAGCTATTAAGACAATGGAGGAAGGATATATTAATAATCCAAAGAATTATGAAATTATTTCAACTTATGGCACTCTTTTAGTGGAAGAATGGAAGTTGGATAAAGGTATAGAAGTTCTCCAAAAGGGGATCTCATTATTTAACTTTGACCCTGAAATATGGCACTATTTAGGGGTAGCCTATGGGAGAAAGGGGGAGTATCAAAAAGCTATTGAACATTACAGAAAAGCACTTTCCCTGGATAGTACAGATGCGGTAATTTTTAATAATTTTGGCGGGCTTTATCTGTCTATTTTTTTACGGACTAAAAAGTTGGAGGCTCGTTCTCAAGCAATTGAATATTTTAAAAAAGCTATTGAACTTGATCCTGACCTAGCGTCAGCTTACAATGGCTTGGGTGGAGTTTATAAAATAATGGGAAAGATCGATGATGCCATATCATGTTGGGAAAAATCATTGGAATTGAACCCAAATTATGATTTTCCCGTTTACAACTTGGGAGTGGCATATTTAGAAAAAGGAAAAAAGGCTCAAGCACTCAAATATCTCAAGAAATATCTTGCAATAAAAAATGATACTTTGACTATTGAAGAGCGCAGGAAAATTGAGGCTCTTATACAGAGGTGCAAATGATAAAAAATAAGTCTTTTATACTTACTCTAGGATTAGTTTTTTTAATTTCTTTAAGTCTATTAGCAAAAGAGAAGGGCAGGTACGAAAAATTCCTGGATGAGGTGAATTTCATCATAACCGATGCTGAGAAAGCGGAATTTAAAAAACTAAAAAAGGACAAAGAAAAGGAGTTCTTTATTAAGCTATTCTGGGCCAAAAGAGACCCTACTCCTCTGACAGAAAAAAACGAGTTCAAAGAAGAATTTTACCAGCGCCTGGCATATGTAAATAAGGCTTTTATATATGGATACAATAGAGGAATCGCCACTGATATGGGGAAAGTCTGGCTTTCTTTCGGTCAGCCAGCCAGGGTTTTCAGGCAGGATGCACGCGCTGTCATATGGGCCTATCCTTCCCAGCCCTGGATGGATATTCCTAAAGATACTTTCAGTTTCGTATTTACTGCAGTTACGAGCAAAAGCGTAAATAGGGAAGGAGAAGAAGGCCGAACAAGAGATATTGTCTTTTCCATGGACCGTGATGGTTATGTTCTGAACGTCCAAAAGACAGATTCCAGATCAATAAGTGCATTCTATGCCTACCCAAAAGTCATCATACTCCACCCAGATTTAAAAGAACTTCCTGAATACAAAAAAGTCATCTCTTTTTCTCCTGGATCCTTTGAAGGAAAACTTATCGAACAAGTGAAATCCGCCCAAGAAGATATTGTCCAGATTCCCTTTGAAAAAAAGGCGCTATTCACCAAGGCTAGAAATAATAGCAGCTATTTGACTTTTCTCGTAAAAATTGATCCTGGAAAAAAGATAAAAACGGTCAAGAAAAAGGCGGTTTTTTTCGGCCGGATTGAATCAGATTCTTATTCCTATGATTTTCGTACGGAAAAAGCTCTTATGGAAGAGAATGACTATTTAATCTCCCCGGTGGGGCTTCCTGTCATGCCTGGCTCATACCGACTCTTTCTCGGCTTTTCCACCCTAGACGGAAAAACATATTCCATGAAGGTGGATCAAATTGAAGTGCCTGATTTTT
>JAUWJP010000223.1 GCA_030607635.1 Candidatus Aminicenantota bacterium | reverse complement strand
ACCTGCCTCAAGGGGCGTTTGGCGATAATAGTATTTAGTTGTTCCTCTTGCTTGGGAATGTGCAGCTGGCGGAGAATCAGGCTGGCAATTTTCCGGAAGACTGGGGCGGCAACTTCCCCTCCGGAGTATGGACCTTTGGGTTCATCAATAACCACAACCATGGAGAGAACGGGATTGTCTGCAGGAACAAAACCGGCAAAAGAGGAGGTATGAGCGGTGGAGGAATAGCCGCCGATGGAAGGATCGAATTTCTGGGTTGTTCCAGTCTTCCCGGCAACTTTATAACCTCTAATTCGGGCGGTTATCCCTGTTCCTCTTTGAACAACTTTTTGAAGAATTGAGGTTAATAATAAAGCTGTTCTTTCTGATATTATCCTTCTTTGCCTATAAGGCTTTTCAGTCGCAACGTCAGGGGAATTCAGGATTTTTTTTACAACCTTTGGGCTGATGATAAAACCTTTGTTGGCAATAGCGTTTATTGCTTGGAGCATTTGGGTTGCTGTTACTGAGATTTCGTAGCCGATGGAAAGTGAGGAGGCGGAAATCTTGGTCCAGTTGTCGAGCGGCCTGAAAATCCCCTTTTCTTCAGCAGGGAGGTCAATTCCTGTCTTTTGGCCGAAGCCAAAGGCTCTTATCGTCTTGAAGAAGATTTTTTCTCCTATTAATTGGCCGAATTGAATTGTCCCCACATTGGAAGAATGGATGATGACCTCAGGAAAAGAGAGGACTCCGAATAGTTCATGGTCTCTGATTGTCTTCCCTGCAACACGGATGAATCCTTTACTGCAGTCAAAGGAGTCGGTGAGGTTTACTTTTCTTGCTTCCAGGGCTGCCGAGGCCGTGACGATCTTAAAAGTGGAGCCGGGTTCGAAATTGTGGTGGATGGCTTTATTTCTATCGAGTGAGAGCGGCATCGGGGGAGGAGTGTTCAGGTTGCCGGTGGGATAATTCGCCATAGCCAGGATTTCTCCTGTTGAAGGTTGAGAAATGATAACTGTTCCCCAGCTAGCTCCGGTTTTGAGCATAGCTTTTTCCAGCTCTTTTTCTGCGTAATACTGGATGGTTTCATCTATTGTCAGGATCAGGTCTTTGCCGGCTTCTGGTTCTTTCAGGATCTCAAAGCGGTACTCTCTCTTTTTGGCGTCTCTCAGGATAAGATGTTCCCCCTTTTTTCCTTCTAATACTGAATTGTATTTGTACTCAATCCCGCTGGCTCCGATATCGTCAATGTTTACTCTTCCCAGGAGATGGGCGGCGAGCTTTCCGTGCGGGTAGAACCTTTTGTTTTCCTCCAAAAAATAAATCCCGCTCAAGGAGAGTCTCCTCACTTTTTCTTCTTTTTCCGGGTCAACTTTTCTTTTTATCCAGATAAAAGAAGAATTTCTTTCTATTCTCTTATATATATTCTGAAGCTCGTTCTCGGATAAGTTTAAAATTTTCTTAAGCTTCTTTATTTTTTCGAGCTGAAGATGAGAAGGTTCGCCTTTGAAAGGAGAAAAAAAGACGGATTGGATCGGGAGGCTGCGGGCTAGAATATTACCCGTGCAGTCGTAGATCGTTCCTCTTTTAGGATGGATAGTATTCCTGTTTTGATTTTGCTCTAGAACCTCTGTTTTTAGGCGGGGATGTTCAAAAACCTGGAGCTGAAGAAGGCGAATTGTGAGCCCTACTAACCAGATCATAAAAAAAAAGCCCAGAATGATAATTCTCATTCGTGCTCTTTTCTGATAGAAAATGCTCATAAATTCTTTTTTTAAAGTTAGGGAATAAACTCATCGTAGACGAGCTGCTCTTTTTTTGGCTCGACAAGATTCAGTTCTTCTTTGGCAATTTTTTCGACTCTGTCAAGAGACAGGAGGGATGATTTTTCTGTTTGCAGTTCATCAACCTCTCTCCTGAGAGTAAGAACTTTCTCCTCGAGTTTGCCTATTTCATAACCTATTCTGATGGATTCCATCTGATGCCAGATGTAGAAAGTCAGAATAAAAATAACGATAATTGTGCAGGATACAAAAAGCATTATCTCTTTTGTGGTGTATTTTTTTCTTACCATCTAAATTCTCTCAGCCGCTCTAAGCTTGGCTGACCTTGATCTGAAATTGATGGCAATCTCCTCTTGGGAGGGAATAACGGGTTTTTTTGTCAAAATTTTAAGGAAAGGATGGGAATTGTTTGTAGCAGCAAGATGGGCAAAAGTATGCTTGATTATTCTATCTTCTAAGGAATGAAAGGAAATCGCGGTGATATGGGCTTTTTTGGGAATTATTTGAGTGATCCTTTCTAAAAAACCGGAAAGGCTTTTTAACTCCTGGTTGATTTCAATGCGTAATGCCTGAAAGACTTTGGCAGCTGGATGAATCTTTCCTCTCTGTGGTCTCCAGCCACAGATTCCCTCGACAATGCGGCGAAGCTGGGTTGTTGTTTCGATTTTTTCGGATTTTCTTCTTGAGACAATTTCTTTGCCGAGTCTTTTTGCCTGCCTGAGTTCGCCGTATTCTCGAAAAATTTGGGCGAGTTTGTTTTCTGAATACTTATTGATTATTTTATAAGCCGTTATTTTGTTCCGGAGGTCCATCCTCATATCGAGAGGGCCATCTTGGTTAAAACTGAATCCCCTTTCTGGAGAATCAAGCTGAAAAGAGGAGATTCCTAAGTCCAGCAAAATTCCCCTGATGTTGGAAAATTCTATTTTAAGATCTGGGATATACCTGAAGTCTGAGTGATAAAGCTTCACTCTATCTGCGTATGGATTAAGCTTCTCTTCTGCCTTAAGGAGAGACATTTCATCGATGTCGAAACCGATGAGAGAAGCCTTAGGGTTTCTCTTGACTATTTCGAGGGCATGCCCGCCCAGGCCAAGAGTGCAATCCACATAAATCCCTTCTCTCTTTATATCCAGGTAATCCATAACTTCTTCTACAAGAACTGGGAGATGGCCGTTACCGCTCATTTAGGTTTTCCTCGGGGCATGAGTTCTGCGATTTTTTCAAAATCTTCGTTTGTTAGAGGTTTCTCTTCGAGTGTTCCGTCGAGCTTATATTTGTTCCAAATTTCTAAGTGATTGGAGAGACCGATAACTTCAACTTCATCTTCCAGTTTTGCCTTCTCTCTTAAAGTCTGGCTGATCAAGATTCGTCCTTTTGAGTCGATACGAATTTGGTTTCCTTTTCTGTTAACTCGGAGCATGAATTTTCTCACCGTGGGTTGGAGGTGAAGGGCTGCCTCTTCGGAAACGCCTGACAACTCTTCCCAGACTGGAAGAGGGTAAACCTGGACGGATTCATCAGTTAGAGAAGTTATGAATATTTCTTTTCCGTATTCTTCTTCCAGAACGAGGCGGAATTTTTCTGGTATCTTTATTCGGCCGCTTTTATCGAGCCTTACTGTGTAGCTTCCTAATAAGAAATTTCCCATTTTGTCCCGTTTTATCCCATTTTTTAAAATATAGGGGAGATATTATCCGTTGTCAAGGAAAAAATTCAAAAAAAAACCATTTATTTTTTTTGTTTTCTATATATTGTGTGAATTTATAATTGGCTACTATATAGAGAATTTTTTTTGTTTGTTCTGCAGATGTTTGGTTTATATTATGTATGGGTTTGATTTATCTGTACGGATTCTTATGTAGGGGTTTTTGTAGGGTTTTGATT
>JAUWJP010000305.1 GCA_030607635.1 Candidatus Aminicenantota bacterium | reverse complement strand
GGCAGTTCTGGCATTGATTCATCTTGTGCAGGTGTTTGATTTATCAAACATACCTTTTTTTGTAGGGGCTTGATTTATCAAGCCCGCACTTTTTTAAAACCAAATAAGTATAGCATAAATTCGCTTTACTTGTTTGTGGGTGACGCTTGCTTCCTCCAAATTTTCCTTGATTTGGTTCCTTTTTTCATTTATCATTTTCATTCAAAATGAAAATTGATATCAAAGTCATAAAACTCATAAGCTATGTAGCACTGGGATGGCTTATCCCTGGAGCAGGACATATTTCTCAAAAAAAATTCTGGAAAGGCGGAATCTTTTTCGTCTGCATCTATTCCATGGCAATCCTTGGTTTGCTCATGGGAGGAAAAATTTACTCCTTACAGACAGAAAATCCTCTCACTATTCTTGCTTTTCTTTCTGATTTAGGGAGTGGCCTCCTCTACTTTCTTTCAAAAATTTTCTATTTTGGTTTAGGAAATTTGAAGGATACAACTTTTGAATTCGGCACTACCTATATTGCAGGTGCAGGACTTCTGAATTATCTCGTCACCCTGGATGCCTATGATATCGCAACCGGAAAAAAAGAATGATTTTAAAAAGCCATCTTCTCTCCATGATTCTTTATGCTGCTTTTGTCTGCATCGTTTTAGCCCTCATCCGAAGATCAGAGAGAAGAAGTCAGATAAAGTACGCTCTTTCTCTCTTTTTCCTCATGGTTGTGGGAGCTCTTGTTTTTGGCTGGTTTATGTATCTTTTCATTTCATAGCCCATCCCTCCTCCACTCATTCTTTCATCTTTGAAACCTCAAATTGATATGTTATAATCTCCACCTAAATTGATGAATTCCCAAATTTATAAGCATGGTATCGGATTAGAAATTCATGCTCAACTTTTAACAAAAACAAAACTATTCTGCTGCTGCAGCACTCAATACCGAAATCCGCCAGACTCTGCAAAAAAGTGACTAAAAGAACCGCACAGACTCATTCGAATAATGGGGATAATTCTCCCTCCAAGTTATTTTCGCGCAGTTTAAGATGATAGAACTATATCACATCTGGAAGCAGTACCAACCACCCCGGTGGGCCCTCTCTGATATTACATTCCACGTGAAGAGAGGAGATTTCTACTTTATCACAGGACCCAGTGGTTCAGGAAAAACAACCCTCTTAAAAATGATATTGAGAGAGATTATCCCTACTCAAGGTCAAATCATCGTTGATGGGAAAAATGTTGTCAGAATTCACGACCACAAAATTTATAAGCTGAGAAGGACTATTGGCAGTGTCTTCCAGGACTTTCGCCTCCTTTTCCACAAAAAGGTGTTCGAGAATGTGGCGATTGTGCTCCGGGTTATCGGAGTTTCCCGCAAAGAAATCAGAAGAAGAGTTTTCAATGCTCTGAGGATAGTCAACCTTCACCACAAAATGTGGGAGTATCCTTCTCAACTTTCGTACGGCGAGCAGCAGAGATTGGCTATTGCCAGGGCTGTGGTGAACAACCCAAAAATCCTCCTGGCCGACGAGCCAACAGGAAACCTTGATCCTGAGCTTGCCTTCGAAATCATTACCTTATTCAAGGAAATAAACAAACAGGGCGCCACTGTTATTATTTGTACGCATGATCGGGATCTGATCCGCCATTTTGGTGAGAAAATTCTATTCCTGTATAAAGGAAAATTAATCAGAAAGGAAGCACTTTGATTATCCAAAAATTAAAGTACTTTCTCAAAGAAACACTCAGGAACCTCTGGCAGTATAGAATTCGTAACTTTTTCTCCATCACTATCATCTGTCTGTCGTTTCTTATATTTGGAGTATTTCTCTCTCTCTCCAACAACCTCCATTATACAGCTCAGCAGCTCTCCAAAAACATGATGATCATCGTTTTTCTGGAGAAAAATCTGCCAGAAAACCAAAGAAGCCTCGTAGAAGAAAGGCTAAAAGGATCATCTTTGATAGAAGCCGTTCAATTTATCAGTCCAGAGCAAGCCTTAGAAGAATTCCAGAATAATTTTCCAGAACTTCGAAGAATCATCGAGAATTTAAGGGTAAATCCTTTCCCCTCTTCCTTTGAAGCAACCATCACTGAAGAAAATATCTCTTCTAGCGAAACGCTGGCGTTTATCCAGGAAATGAAGGAAATGAAGGGAGTCGAGGATATTCAATTCAACAGAGATTGGGTTGAAAAAATGCAGTCCCTCTCCAGATTGGCTCAGGCTGTTGGATTTTTTTTAGGAGGGATATTGGTTTTGGCCTCCTTTTTTATTATCTCTAGTGTCATCAAGCTTAATGTTTTTGCGCGACAAGAGGAAATCGTAATCCTCCGATTTGTCGGAGCGACAAACACTTTTATCAGAATACCTTTTCTTATGGAGGGAACGATTCTTGGAATACTGGGGGGGCTGGTCTCGCTCTTGTTAATTTTTTTCCTGATAAAGTTCTTCCCTCTTTATTTAGGTGCCTCTTTGGGAGTCTTCAGTGAACTCATAAATTTCCGTTATCTT
>JAUWJP010000023.1 GCA_030607635.1 Candidatus Aminicenantota bacterium | reverse complement strand
CCAGTATATGCGGGCAAGAAAGACATAAATATTAGAATAATGGCGATTCCTGCTGCAAGACTAAGTATAGAAACAAGAAAAACTTTAGTTTGTTCGTATGTTTTGAAAAAGATCCGGATTATCATGTAAGGAAGAATCACTGCCATGGCAAAGAGAATAGCTTTTTCTACTCCGCTCTGTGAATCTGGACTAAGATAAGATCCTCCAACCAACAAAATCAGGAAAATCATAAGCCAGATATCGCTTGATTTAGGGGAATACTGAATTGAGTTTTTTATTACAGCAGGAAGGAAAAATCCTGTAAAACTAATAAATAGTAGAATAGGTGTCAAATCGATTGGCCCTGGGATCATGTCTCCGCCCTCGATAACATAAGAGAAGAGAAAAAGAGCAAAAGCGATTTCAGGCCGTTGAAACAAAAAGCGCAAAATACATAATCCTATAAAACTGGCTGTAACCAATCCAAGAAACTGTAATACTGAAATAGCCATATGTCTTTCTATTGAATTGCAGTCAAATATTTTTTGATTGTTGCAAAATCCGGTCCATTCCGGTCACTGATTCCGATTTATTCCGGTCACTAAATCCGGAGTATTCCGGCCACCGATTCCGGTTTATTCCGGACACTTTTTGCCAGATTCCGGAATCTGGAATCAACGAAGCGGCGCTGGATAACTTAAATGGAATAAGCCATCATGTCTTTTTAAAAAAAGAGAGGAGGACAAGATGGCAAAAAAGAGGTTATCCATGCGAAAAATCAGAGAAGTACTCAGGTTAAAACATTCGGGACTTTCCGTCCGGGCCATTGCTCGAGCATGTTCGATTGGCAGGGAAAGCGTCCGGGAGTATTTATGTCGAGCCTCAGAAGCAGGTCTTAGCTGGCCTCTTCCTGAAGAGCTTGATGACGAAGCATTGGTACAGCAGCTTTTCCCTTCTGTAATAAAGATCTATGGGAAGAGGAGTTGTCCTAATTGGGAATTGATTCATCAGGAACTGAGGAAAAAAGGAGTGACCCGCAAACTGCTCTGGACAGAGTATAAGGAAGAGAACTCAGATTATTATGGCTACTCCCAGTTCTGCGAGCTCTACAGTCGATCGGTAAAGAAGTTAATCCCCTCCATGCGGATTGCTCACAAGGCGGGAGAGAAGTTGTTTGTTGACTATGCCGGGCTGACAATGGTCTACACGGACCCATCAAGTGGAGAAGAGAAGAAGGCATATATTTTTGTGGCGACGTGGGGAGCCAGCAATTACACCTATGCGGAAGCCCATCCTTCACAGGCTCTCACCTCTTGGATTGGCGGCCATATCAGAGCGTTTGAGTATTTTGGCGGAGTTCCAGAGCTTTTGGTGCCGGATAACACCAAGACTGGTGTGACATCGGCTTGTTACTATGAGCCGGATCTGAATCCCACTTATCAGGAGCTGGCGCGGCATTACGGAACGGCTGTCCTTCCGACCAGGGTTAACCATCCCAAAGATAAAGCCAAGGTAGAGAAAGGTGTGCAGACTGTCGAATACTGGCTTATCGCACCGCTGAGGAAGAGACAGTTTTTCAGTATCGATGAGATCAACGAAGCCCTGAAGGAAAGACTCGAGGATCTCAACACCCGCCCGATGCAGCATCTGGACAAAAGTCGCAGAGAGATGTTTGAGGAGTTGGATAAACCCGTGCTTCGGCCTCTGCCGAAAACAGCCTTTGAAGTGGCTGAATGGAAGAGGGCTAAAGTGCATATTGATTATCATGTGGAATTTAAAAGACATTACTACTCTGTGCCCTACACTTTGATCAAAAAGTATGTTGACATCAGAGCCACAGACCAGGTCGTTGAAGTCTTCTACAACACACATCGAGTCTCCTCCCATGAGAGGGATGACACACCGGGACGACACTCAACTCATCCTGAGCATATGCCGGAATCTCATCGTCAATATGCGGAGTATAATCCTGAGCGATTCATTAAATGGGCAAAGAAAATCGGAGGATTAACGGAAGAGCTTGTCAATGGCATCTTCACTTGCCGTCCTCATCCCGAACATGGATATCGTTCTTGTCTGGGGCTTATGCGTCTGGAGACACGGTATGGCAAAGAGCGGCTGGAAGCAGCCTCGAAGCGAGCACTTTTTTTCGGTCTTTATTCCTACAAAGGTGTGAAAAACATCCTGGAAGCCGGATTGGATAAAGTGTCGTTGGAGGAACCGACTGGTGTGGTCAGTAAAGCACACGACAACATCCGTGGAACAGATTACTATTCCTGAAGGTTTTGGTATGGATCGATCAGAGATAAAGCTTTATACGGCCTCTGAGGGCCTCGTTTTTTTAAACGTTTTGCCTTTACAGAAAAAAAGGAGATAATCATGCTTCATCAACCGATAATGGATAAATTATTCGCTCTTAAACTCAGCGGTATGCTGGAAGGACTGCGGCAACAGATGGAGAGCCCGCAGTACAAGAAACTGAGTTTTGATGAGCGTTTCGGTCTTCTTCTGGACAGAGAATGGGACCTGCGGCAGACAAGAAAACTGCATCGCCGTATGCGAATGGCACGGTTTAGAGAATCGGCGGTCATGGAGGATCTCAATATATCCGCAAAACGGGGACTGGATCGCAAACAAGTCCTTTATCTGGCAGAGGGAAAATGGATTAGGGAAAAACTCAATATGATCATTACCGGACCCACAGGAGCTGGGAAAACCTATCTGGCCTGTGCCCTTGGAAACGCAGCCTGCCGAAACGGGTTTTCCGTCCGCTATTTTCAGCTCTCCCGGCTGCTTGAAAAACTAAAGCTTGCCCGTGCTGACGGATCCTATCCCAAGTTTTTAGACCGGATGGCAAAATGCCAGCTTCTCATCCTGGATGACTGGCTTCGTAATCACCTGAGCGAGACACAAACTAATGACATACTCGAAATCGTCGAAGACAGATACAATCACAGCTCGACCATGGTTATTACCCAGATACCGGTTGCAGAATGGCATGAACAGTTCGCCAATCCAACACTTGCCGATGCCATCATGGATAGAATCGTTCACAACGCATACAGGTTGGAACTCAAAGGAGAATCTATGAGAAAACGAAGATCATCCTTGACTCATTCCGGCCACTTGGAGGTATAATGGAAAGCCAGCGTCGCTTCGCTCCGAAAGGTGTCCGGAATGAATCGGAATCAGTGTCCGGTTTCATCGGAATAAGCACGCGCCAAAACTTCACAATGTTCACCCACTGATATGCTCTGGAATAAGCCTTGCACCGAAAGTCTGAACCACGGCCACTACTCCCGAAATGCAAACAATGAAATTTATTATAATATGTCTATAGATATAATATGAAATAATTGTGTTTCTTTCAGTGTAAATTTTCGGTTTAAGAACATATTTTTTCTTAGCTTTTGACATCTTTCTAATCCAAGGATATTATGTAAAACTGGTCCAAGCTAAAGGAGAAGTTGAATGACAAGAACAATTTTCGACTTAGTTAAAGAACGAGTGGTTCTTCTTGATGGAGGAATGGGAACAGAACTCATAAAGCATGGCTTCCCTCAGGGAGAGTGCCCTGAATCCTGGAATGTGGAAAAGCCCGATCTAGTAAAAAAAATCCACATGAGCTATTACGAGGCAGGTTCAGATGTTGTCCTGACCAACAGCTTTGGAGGAAGCAAAATTAAGCTTGCCTCTCATGGACTAGAAGATAAATGCCATGAACTTAATTATGCAGCAGCCCAGCTTGTTAACGATGTAAAACCTGAGGGAAATTTGTGGCAGGGAGCATGGGCCCCACAGGAACAAACTGTACGCTAGACAGCGCTGACATGGTCGATCTGCTAAAAATCATGAGAGACGCCACTCCCCTACCACTAATTGCTCAAGCCAATGCAGGACAGCCCTCTCTCGCCTCTGATGGAAAAGTAACATACTCGCAGGAACTCGAAGATTACGTTAAGTATATCCCCCAGATGATAAAAAACGGAGCTAACATCATCGGCGGCTGCTGTGGGACAGATCCGGGCTACATTAAGCGCATGGCAGAAATTATAAAACCGACCTTGTAAGAGTTTGATTCAACAAACTGCGCTTTTTTTCCTGCCGCGATTTGATTCATCTTATGTAGGGGCTTGATTTATCAAGCCCACCTTGCTCTTCAACCTTAAAAGGTGGTTCCTAATGTGAAACGAAAGGCCAAGTTGGTATCCTCTGGATCTATTTTACGGTTATTGTAGGCAAAAATGAGCCTTATGGGAATGGGCAAGATAGAAAAATATATCCTCATTTCCAGGCCAGCTGAAGAATACATATCGTTCAAGCTAATTTTTTGATCAGAAGAATAGGCATTGCCCACATCATAGAATAAAACAGCGTACAAAGGCCCGCCGACAGGCATAACGTATTCAGCATTAAATACAACAGATTTTTCCCCACCAATATTCGTCCCTTGTTCGCTTCGAGGCCCGATGCTGTAAATACCATATCCCCGGATGGATCTTTCTCCTCCAAGATAAAACCTTTCCCAGAAGGGAACTTGAGAATCTCCCATGGCCTCAACAAACTGGTACTCGATATGAAATCCAACAAAGTGGTTGCCAACCAACGGATGGAAAAAGCTCCATTCGAACTGAGGCCTGATCAAGCTTATATCTCCTCCTAAAAACAACCCAGCGAATTTGCATGACGCTGAATATAAAGTTCCCTTGGTTGGGAAGATAGGGCTGTCAAGAGTGGAACGGGAAAGTGCCGGGATTATGCTGCTTAGATCATATTCACCCAGCCCAAACATGCCGGAATAAACGGGATCCGCCTCCGCGTCACTATCTTCTTCGGGGAGCTCGACATTTACGTTTTCAAAGCTATAGGTGAGGCTTGCTCTCCAATATCTCTTAAACCTGGCACTGATTGTTAAATCCGCCCCTTTTCCCCTGCTGTCGTAAAGATCGGGAAATTTAATGTCGTGATAATAAGCGTTAAACCCAACATTAACCGGATAATCAAGAAAATAAGGTTCAGAAAAGCCAAACTTATAATTTTTAATCCTCTCTCCATGATCTAACGTGAGCTCTAAGATTTTGCCTGTGCCCAAGAAATTTACGTGAGAATAGTTAAAAGCTCCGAAAATTCCTCCGTAGCCATTATATCCACCAGAAAACAGATAGTAGCTTTTTTGAAGCTCCTTAAGATGGAGAGTGACATCGATTTGAGCAGGTTTATCAGGATTTCGCGTTATCTGCGGCTCCCTTTCCAACCCAACAATTCCATGCTGCCCTATCTTTAGAATACTATTTTCAAACAATCCAAAATCAAACCTATCCCCTTCCCTGATTAGCATTTCTCGCCTTATAACCTTGTCGTTGGTAAACGTATTGCCCTTGAACTCGAGCCTGCTAAGATAGGTCAGCTCGCCCTCGTCTATATTAAAGGTAATATTGACAGTTTTCCTCTCAACATCGAGACTTTCTACTGGTATTATCCGGGCATAAAGATAGCCTTTGTTTCGATAATTTCCCCCTATATCTCCCACGCATTTTTCTCTAATTTTTGTGCTGTAAGCCTCGCCTTTCTTGAATGTTATGAACTTCCTCAAAGCCTCTGTCGAAAAAACTTTGTTCCCTTCAATCTTAATCTCGCCTACCGTATAACGGGAGCCAGCATCGACAGGGATAATAATCTTCTTCATCTTCTGCTTCTTTAAGAAAATAGAACTCTTTGTAATCTCCTCTATACTTGGCTCACCGACTGCTGCCTTCATGTACCCATACTCCTGAAGCTTATCCTTTATGCCGGCTAAATCCTCATCAAGTTTATCTGGCTTAAATACATCCTTCTGTTTTATCCAAGATATAATTCCATGTTTTTTGTTCTCTGTCATAGCCTTTCGAAGAACGCTCGAAGGCAACTTAGTCTCTCCTTCAAAGACGATCTCACCAACTTTAATTTTCTTTCCCTCTTTGATTTCAAAGACTATATCTACCCTACTATTTTCTTTTTCGCTCACAACAACTTTAACTTCTCCAGAATAAAGTCCTTTCTCAACAAGCAGCTCCTCTACTGTCTTCGAGATTAGCTGGGTTTTATAGGGACTGTAAAAGGAATAAGGGATGATAATTTCTTCCTTCTCCTTTAATTTTTTGACAATATCATCCTCTTTCAGCTTTTTTCCCGTCTTATAAATGATGTTCCTGATGACAGGATTCTCCTCAACTGTGATTTTTACAATTTTACCCTTTGTACCTTGCTCTTCTTCTATTTTGATATTTGAAAAAAACCCTGTGGACCATAAAATCCTAAAATCCTTCCTCAGCACATCTCCCTTAAAGATGCCCCCCTCCTTCATAAAAAGATAATAACGTATTGTTTCTTGAGGTACTCTCGTATTCCCTACTATCTCAATCTTCTCAATTATCTCCTGCGAGGAGAGAATAAGAGGAAAAAATAGAAATATCGCAGATAATATGGCTTTCTTAAGCATTTTCAAGCTGAGATAATATCATCTAACGCCTGATTATATTGGAATCAAACAGGCCTAGGTCCTCGCGTCCAAGACTCTAAAGGACTTCGGCTGGAAGCAGGTTAGGCGCTGCTTCCTCCTATGGCTAACTTCTATTTGACTATTTTTGAGCGATTGATTTCTCGTCTGTGACCAATCTTGAATATCCGAACTGCTAACTCTTTATCTTGGATAGAATTAACTATTCTATAATTACCTTGCCGAATACGATAACGTTCTTGAGCTGAAAGCTTTTGAGACCCACGAGGTCTTGGATTCTCAGCAAGTGATTGAATACGTTTAACAATATGCTTTAAATCCTTCTTGGGAATATTTTCTAGTTCATTTGTTGCTGACTTTTTTATGAAGATTTTATATTTTGCCATTTTTCTTGAGGTTCTTTAAAACTTCTTCAAAGGTTAAAAGCTGTTCATTCCTCCGCTGTTCAAATACAGACAAATCGATAGAATCCTCTATCAGCGCATATTTAATTGCCTCGTTAACTAGTTCAGAAATTGGACGTTCTGTCTCTGCAGCTTTTATACGCAAAGCATGATGCAGCTCAGAATCTATATATATTGTGGCTCTTTTTGTGTTATTTCTCATGTTATCACCTTGTTGTAAATACAATAACATTAAAACGTCTTAACGTCAAGACGCCTAAGCTTAATAGCGCCAGCTTTTCAGGTCTGCCCCACCTGGCGCAGTCTTGAGAATTCGCTCCAAAATCTTTTTAATAAACATCTGATGGTATCTCAGCCGTGAAATCGCGTTAGGTCTTGTATGATCTCCATTCCAGCAATGCTCTGCTCTGTCTCCATAATCCACGACTCCATCGTAATAAGGATCTTTCGTTTTTTCGAGAAATTCTTCTGTAAGGTAAACAGCATTGTTTAGATAATAGTTATCCATATCACCGCAGTAGATGTGAATTTTTCCTTTAAGTTTGGGACCGAGAGTCTTCCAATCTCTTTGCAGTATATATCTAAGGTCATAATTCTCACGCCAGTATTCAGCCACAGAATGGTCTATGTCGCCAGTCAGCTTATTCCAGATAGGCTTTGGATAGCCACCCTTACCAACCGGCGAATAAACTGCTTGCCAGATGTCCCATTGGTCACCCGACCGGCTATTCGTTCCTAGAGCAAGTTCCCGGTGATTCATCTCTTCAAGGGTAGAGCCGATCTCACCCAGGTAATTCCGGCGCCCTGGCTTTGTAGTTCGCTTCCAGCGGCTTTTCACATAATAGGCATTTTTCTGCTCATAGATATTAACAATACCATATGCGCGAAAATCGATCGGGTCAGGACAGGCCGCATAGCAACCGTTATATTCGTCAGGATAAAACACCTGAGCAGCTAGTGCTTCCCATCCGCCTGTTGAACCACCGTAAAGAAAACGCGCCCAGCCTTCTCCAAGACAACGGAATTTCTTCTCGATATACGGGATGAGCTCATAGGTGATCGCATCTCCGTAGGGTCCCAGATTTGCTGAATTCACAGCATAAGAATCATCATAATAAGGATTAGCATGCTGAATTTCTATAATAACCATCCTCGGAAATTCTTGGCTCGTCCAATCTTTGTAGAATTTATAGGCATATTCTTGAACAGTCTTGTTGTATGCTTCCCGTTTGAATCTTTCGCTATAGGTAGGCTTAAGATCTGGATCAGGTGGATCCTCCCGAAATCCGCTGAAAGTATACGGAAAATGACCATGATTAATGACGAGTGGATAACGTGCTTCAGGATGTTCATCAAAACCTTCGGGCAAGAGAACACAGGCACCGAGGTGCATAGGATGGCCCCAGAATTCTGTCAAGAGTTTGCTCTTTATTTTTACATGCTTGATATATTTCGTATCTTTTGGTTCAGAGATTGGCGGGATTTTTTCATCAAGATTAATTTTTATCATTTCATCTTTTTCAGGATCGATCCGTAACTTCTGAGGAGTACTGTAAAGATTACCAGGCGCCCGGTTCCAACGCTGTCCCTCTCCCCTATCCATCGGGAGTTTCAGTGTATGACCATCAGCTCGATGGAAAGTCTCATAGCGATGAAGAAGAGCCTGAACCCAGTATTCTCCGACCGGAATCTCTGATGTGCTTTTCAATGGATAGCCAAAAACACTCCCATCTACTACCGCTATTTCCCCTGGTTTTAGCCCATCAACATCAATACCGAAAATTAATTGCGTATTAGGACTATCGCTAATCTGAAACCGTGGCTCCCTGCTTGAGTCTGTGGAGACCATCAACAACACCCGTCCGTCAAGAGGAGTTCTACTCTGCTCTTTGGTAAACGAAATTTCAAACCGGGGCTTAGCAACTTGATTTCCTCCGTTTGAGCGGCCTGAGAGGAGAAAAACTAAGACAATAATTAAAGACGGGAACAGCAAAGCTAATTTTCTTAAATTTCTCTGTTTCATGGAATTTGCCTCCTGTGGAAATAATAAAGAATCAAATCTTTCTTGCACCTCTTTTATAGGACAAAAAAAGGCATAATGCGACATTTTTTTTAAAAAAATATTGACTCTTTCCTCATTTAAAGATAGGATTCTAATAAATTTATGCCAAAAATACTTTTTATAACCTTAGACTAAAAAATAAAATGGATGACGAAAGAAGAAAAGATAAACGGTATAAATGTTTGCTTCCTGCACAAGTATTGCAAGCAGAAGGGAAAGAGAAATTAGTTCAGAGAACCACAGTTCATGATTTCTCCCGTGGAGGCTGCAAGTTAATTGTCAATATTGTTACCCTTGATCCAGGTGCCGATGTAGAGTTAGAGGTCTACGTTCCGGAAAAAGGACTAAAGACCCCGTTGAGAACAGAAATTGCCTGGAAAAAAATGACAGGTGATAAATTAGAGATAGGATTAAAGATAAAGAATATGAAAAAAGAGGCAAAGGAAGAGATTCTCAAGTGGATTGCCCCTGTAGGACTGGAAGCGAAGAAGAAACAGAGGGAATTAACGAAGAAAAAGTAGAAAAAAGCAGGGATTCTTTTTATCAATCCGGAATTATCTAATCAGCATTTTTATTTCCGTTTTAATTTATATTTTTTGCCTAATTAATTCCTCCCCCCTTTAGATTGAATTTTAGCCCAACACTTACTGTCCTCGCTTTCATCGGGTATCCTGGTTCAGTTACATAATATTTATTGAAAAGGTTTTCTCCTTTAAGAAAAACAGTGAAATTCGAAAAGCTTTTCGAAAGCGTCGCATTTAAAACAAAGTAACCGGGAATTTTGACTATATCATCGAAGATTTTCACCTCCGAACTAGAGACAGCAAGTCCCCACAAAGTGAATTGAAGTTTATTTTTAGCCGTAACTTCCAGAACAAAATTCAACTGGGATTCAGGGACAAGGTCAAGCGGACGATCTTCTTCTTCATTTCTCGCGTTAAGATAGGTATAGTTTGCAGAAAAGCTCATCCAGCTGACTGCTTTCTGGGATTCCAGTTCAAAGCCGAAGATATGTGCTTTTCCAATATTTAAATTTGTCTGAAATCCACTGGGTAAACGCACAGCACTGATAAGATCTTTCATCTTGTTATAAAAAATAGCAACGGAGAGAAGAAAATTTCTTTCATACTTTAAACCAAATTCATAGCTTGTTCCTCGTTCATCCTTAAGATCCGGATTTCCGCCGTGCGAGCTGTACAATGACCTCATCGACGGGAATCTTGACTTTTGAGAGAGTGTCAAATGAATATCCATGTAATCGTAGGGATTAAATTTTAGACCTAAAATAGGATTTAATGACGCTTTGTTATCTCCTGAATATTTTCTCAAATAATCAAGACTTGCCCCTGCTGCCAATTTCAATCTTGGATTAAGGCCGAAATGATTCTCGAATCCAACGGAAAGAGTCTGGTGTTGAAACTCTTCCCATTCCCCTCCCCTGTCATCCTGAGTTCTGATATTATCATCTCTGTAATTTAGACTAAATTTCAATTCATTTTGAGCCAGATAAGGAACGGTCCCAAGAAGAAAGGCTCCGTAGGAATCGTTATCATACGTGGACTCCCACATCAGCTCATTCAAACTTGCGTTTGTGTAAGCATCAAGGATGTTATCGTGCCTGATGTAGTAACTTCTAAACTTAAGATGGCCATTTTTCAACAAAGAAAATGTGCCACCAAGATTGAGCTGGAAACGATTCCAACTCTTGAATCTCCAGTAGCGCGGAAAGTAATATTCTGTTGCAACGGGGACACCAGACTCTGACCAGTAATAAGCGGCTTCTAAGAGTATTTCGCTCTTCTGGTTGGGATAAAAGTACACCTTGCCTGTAATGTTTCTTCTCTCATAATCGCTGTTTTCTCTGAGAGTATTTTCTCCATTCTTGTTCCACTCGAATCCATCTGATTTGTCAAAAGAAGCAAAGCCGGAGAAAAAGACATTTTTCCAATTAATTGCTCCTGAGGAAGTAATATTGAAGGAGTTGTTGCTTCCATAGAGCGTTTTCAGGGAAAACGAGGGAGGATTGGGTCTTCTGGTAATGATATTAATAATTCCCCCAAGTGCATTGGGACCATAAAGAACAGAAGAAGCACCTTTGACAACCTTTATACTCTCAACTTCTTCTGCAGGAAAAGTCTTAAGGTCAAATGAATTAAAAAATGGCTCATAAATGGGTATTCCATCATAAAGCAAAACAATTCTCTGGCTTTCAAATCCTCGGATTTTTATCCTGAATTCGTTTTTTGAACCAGAAGAGATAAATGTCCCTGAAGTATAAGAAAGGACTTCAGAGAGGTCTTTAGGAGACAAGGATTCAATTTTTTCTCTCTTTATCAAAGACGTTGTGGATAGGGGGAGATCTTTGGGCAACGGGGCTTCTACGACTATTTCTTCTGTAATTATTTTTTGCTTTTCCTTCTCTTTCTGATCCTCTTCCTGAGCAACTAAGGTTGAGGAGGAACAAGAAGCAGCAGGAGGAGAAGAAGAAGAAAATGAGTAAGGACAGATAGAAAAGAAGAAGCAAAATAAAGAAAAGAAAAGCATGCCGACTCGTAAGAGTTTGATCCGATTCTGATAATATGTAATTAATATTCTCATTCCGACAAATATTTTGTTTTTGTTAAGGAAATTTCTAATGTAAGGAGCTAAGGAATATTTGTCAAATTAATTAATGACATGGTTGAATCTTATAGCTTATTAAAACTTAAAGTTTTTCTCCTTGTGGCTTCAGATTCCGCGAGTATAAGGAGAGGCTTATGAATGAATTAAAGAAAAGAAAAATGAAATTCGAAGTCCTGTTCTAAGTTTTCCCTTTTATTTATCGTACCAGTGGTCTTGGAGAACAGTAGCACTCTTTGTGAATTCTCGGCCGCCAACTTTAAGAACAATCTTATACTCGCCTAATGGTGCAGGATCGTAAGCATAGTTTATATCGATCGGTCTCCGAAATCCGAACGCTCTAAACCGCTTCATTCGTTCCCGAGCTTCCTTTTTCCCTTCCTCTGTTCGTTCTCTGCGTTGCGTCATATCCCAAACAACTTTGTTTATGCCCGCAGCACCTTTGCCTTTCATTACATTGATAAATTTATCGCCCTTGTAAATGGTTACTTCTACCTCGCTCTTCACTTTGTTTTTCAGGTAATAATTGATCACAATGCCTTTGGGTTCGCTCTCCCCATCAAAATTGGATGAACT
>JAUWJP010000036.1 GCA_030607635.1 Candidatus Aminicenantota bacterium | reverse complement strand
GACGGCCTTTACTTTTTCTTGAGTGACACGGTCGGGTTCATCAAAAAAATTCCCATTGAGCTGATAACTTCCTTTAAGGCCACTTTAGAGGAGCTTAAGGAGGCTGATTGCATTCTCCACATCATTGATATAACTTCAGTCAACTATGAAAGTCAGGTCGATGCAGTAGAAAAAACTCTTTCCGAGATAGGAGTACCCGACATCCCTGTTGTTAAAATTTTTAATAAAGTCGATCTTTTACCTACCCATGAAGAGCTTTTAGAGAAAAATAGACACTCTGATAGCCCCATCATCTATGTCTCAGCAAAAACAGGAGATGGAGTCCAAAGCCTGAAAGAATGCCTCAGGTCTAGACTCTTTAAAAACCTGGAATTATTTTATTTGCGTATTCCCAAATCAAAAAGAGAGTTGATCCATTCTTTTTCGAAATGGACTATGATATTAAAAAGAAGAGAAAACGGCGATTATTTTGAATTGAAGATTATGGCCAACCCACGCTCAATTCTGAATTACTCGCCTTATATAAAAAGAGGAGAAAAAAATTGGTGAAAAAAGCATTCAAGATTTTTTTACTCTTTATATTTTTTTGGTCATGTGCAACCTATCAACCTCCGCCTCCTTCCCTTTATATAGAAAGCCTTCCTGCTTCCATCGTGGCAGAATTTTCCCTTGAGGAGAGAATTCTCGCAGAAGAAGCCTGGGAAACTTTGAACCAAGGGGAAGGGAAAAAAGCCGAAAAACAAATCTCTAAGCTGGGAGCTCAAAATCCAATTTATAACGTGGGTTTAGCCTACGCCTATTTTCTTCAAAACAGACTTCAGAGGGCTGAAGAATTCTTTAAAGTAGCCCTGAAAGATCTTCCTGACATGACTCTTATTCACTCAGGCCTGGCCCAGGTTTATCGAGAAAAAGGACGGGATGACCGGGCGTTTGCTGAATTCAGGGAAATTCTTAAAAGAGAACCAGAGCATCCCTGGGCTAAGCAGCAATACGAAATCTTTAAAAACAAAAAGTTTGATGAATCTCTTTTGGAAGCAAAAGCTGCCATAGCTGCGGGAGATACGGAAGGAAGTAAAGAAGCTTATCTTAAAGCTCTCTATTACGCACCTCAATCCACAGAAGCCCACCTCGTGCTTGCTGACATCTACAAAAAGGAAAATAAACTTCAAAATGCCTTGGTTCATCTCCTAGCTGCAAGCTCGAGTGAACCAAAGAACACAGAGATACTAAAAGATTACGCAGAAGCGCTCTACCAGGTAGCTCAGTATACAAAAAGTCTTGAAATCTATAAAAAATTGCACAACTTAGAACCGGAAAACAAACAAATAATGAATAGAATCAAAGGCATTAAAAACAGGTTAGGGATTTATGAACTTCCCACAAGATACAATTCCATCGCCTTCTCAGAAGCCATCTCTAAAGAAGAAATAGCTGCTCTCCTTGTGGTCAAGTTCAAAGGAATATTGGATGAGACCCCGGGCACTCCCCCCATTATCATCGATATTGCAACTTCTTGGGCATCACAATTCATCCTTCAAGTAACTTCCTTGGGTATTCTAGATATCTATCCCAATCACACTTTTCAACCGAAAAAAATTGTTACCCGGGCAGAGATGGCAGAAATTCTCATTCGTTTAATAAACTATTTGGAAAAGAAAGGATACAAGTTTATCCAGCAGATCCCACCAGAAAGAATCCAAATCTCAGATGTTGCCTCCCACAACTACTATTATAAAGCGATTATCCAGATTCTTTCCTATAATATCATGGACCTCTCTCCAAACAGAGAGTTTAATCCGGATTTTCCTGTATCAGGACAAGAATCTATAAGGCTCTTAGATATTATCTTGGCTTTGATAAAATAAATCACCTTTTTTTAGACATTGAAAATTATCGTTAAATGAGGAAAGAAGAGAAAAATAGCTTACTAAACCTCCCCAATATTCTCAGTCTCTTAAGGATTTTTCTCATTCCTGTCTTTCTGGCTTTAATGATCCAGGGAAAAGTTATGGAAGCATCTGCTGTTTTCTTCTTTGCGGGCTTCACAGACGTCTTGGATGGCTTCGCAGCCCGACTCTTGCATCAGAAAACAAAAATTGGCGCTTTACTTGATCCTGCAGGAGACAAATTACTCATGACCTCGGCTTTCATCGTACTGACTATTCCTTCTCTCAATTCTCCCCACATCATTCCTCTTTGGCTCACGATTGTTGTTATCAGCCGTGACCTGTTCATAGTCTCGAGTGCTTTCGCCCTCTACAAACTGCGAGGTCAAAAAACTTTTCTTCCCTCTCTCTGGGGAAAATCAAGCACGGTCTGTCAGTTCATGGTTTTGATCCTCGTTCTTTTCTTCAACTCTTTCCAAATATCGTTTCCCTACTTACGGTTGCTCTATTTTTTGACTCTTGCGCTCACTCTTCTTTCGGGAGTGCATTATTCCTACATTGGCTTCAGGATTATTTCCGTCCCCAAGAGAAGCTAAATTATGTATAAGGAGAATTCCTATGACTAAAATGGAAAAGATAGCAAAGAGAATCGACAGCTACCGCAACGAAATGATAGACATGCAGATTAAACTCTGTGCTAAGCCGTCCATCTCCCCGGCGATTGGAGGAGAAGGGGAAGTCGAGAAAGCAGAGATCCTGATTGATTTCCTAAAGAAAAACGGATTTAGCGATATTGAGGTTATCAAGGCACCTGATCTTGAGGCTCCCTCTGGATATCGCCCGAATATTCTCGGCTTTTTCAAAGGGAAAAGCTCTTCCAAGACAATATGGATAATGACACATATGGACGTTGTTCCTCCTGGAGAATTGGCTCAGTGGAGAGGGGATCCATTCAAGGCCTGGGTGGAAGAAGGAAAAATTTACGGACGGGGAGTTGAGGACAACCAGCAGGACATGGTAGCTTCTCTTTATGCCATTAAGGCGTTTCATGAGGAAGGCCTTGAGCCGAATTATAATATAGGCATAGCCTTGGTAGCAGATGAGGAGACCGGAAGCGAGTAAGGGATTGACTATGTTCTCCATCATACCAATGCCTTTCGAAAACAGGACTTGATCATTGTTCCAGATGCGGGAAACGAAGATGGAACGATGATCGAAGTCGCCGAAAAAAGCCTTCTCTGGCTTAAATTTAAGACTTTGGGCAAGCAGGCCCACGGTTCTACTCCAGAAAAAGGGATCAACAGCTTCAAGGCCGCCTCTTTTCTGGTCACTGAGTTAAACAACCTCTACAGGATTTTCCCAGATAAAGATCCCCTATTTGATCCGCCAATCTCCACCTTTGAACCAACTAAGAAAGAATTTAATGTCCCTAATATCAATACAATACCAGGGGAAGATATTTTTTATATGGACAGCCGTATATTGCCAAGGTATACGATCGAAGAAGTTGAAGAGAAAATCAAAGAAATGATTGATAATATCCAAAATGAATTCAAGGTGAAAATAATCTTAGAGGAGGCTCAGAAGGCTCCTGCAGCCCCTCCGACTTCAGCAGATGCGCCAGTGGCCCAGGCTTTAAAGCGAGCGATTAAAGCAATCTACGGAAAAGAAGGAAAGGCTACCGGGATTGGAGGAGGAACAGTAGCAGCCCTCTTCAGAAGAGACAACTTCAGCGCTGCTTGCTGGGCTAAAATCGATGAAACTGCCCATCAGCCCAACGAATACTGCATTATCGATAATATGATGGGAGACGCTAAAGTATTCGCGCATATTTTTCTACAAGAATAAAAATCATAAAAAAACAATATTTGTACGGGGTTGATGTATCAAATCCTTATTGATTGTAGGGATTTGATAAATCAAATGCCTACAAAAAATTTCCCAACAGTTAAGGAGGCCAAAAATTGAATAAATACATACTTGTTCTCACAACAGTTCCAGATGAAAAGACCGGCCATACAATAGCCGAGCAGTTAGTAAAAGAAAGGCTGTCTGCTTGCGTGACAGTCTCCGCAGCTTCGCAATCCTTTTACTGGTGGCAGGGGAAAATTTCAAACGAAAAAGAACACATTCTCTTCATTAAAACCAAAGCCACCCTCTTCACAGACCTTGAAAAAAAGATAGAAGAGATTCATCCGTATGAGGTCTCAGAAATTGTCGCTCTTCCCTTTCTTGAGGGCTCTACAAAATATTTGAATTGGATAGAAAAAGAAACAAAGGATTAAGAATATTTTCTCTGGATATTTTGGGCAACTTTTACTGTATTAAGATGGATGGATGCGGTATCCTTCACCTGGGTGGCATAACCTCCCGCAAAAAGAATAGCCACTGGAATACGTAACTTACGGGCTTCCTCAATCACAATCCTGTCTCGCTCTCTGAGACCTTCAATAGTCAACCTCAAGCCTCCTAATTGATCCTTTTCATAAGGATCTGCTCCTGCAAGGTAAAAAATCAAATCAGGTTGAAAATCTTGATAGAGCCGGGGAAAGTTAGAACGGAGCTTTGACAGGTATTTTTCGTCTCCATCTCCGGTCCACAGGCCTACATCCACAGAGCTTGAAGGCTTTTGGGCGGGATAATTATCCATTTGATGGATAGAAAAGGTGAAGGCATAATCTTTTTTGGCAAAAATAAAAGCGTTTCCATTCCCCTGATGGAGGTCACAATCAACCACCATAGCCCTTTCGACCTTCCCTTCCTTTTTCATTTTCTCTAAAGAAACTGCCACATCATTCAGAACACAAAAACCTTCCCCATGGTCAGGAAAAGCATGATGAAATCCTCTCCCAATATGCACCGCTAATCCATCCTCTAATGCCTTTTCAGCAGTAAGAATTGTCCCTCCCACAAACAGGAAAGCAAATTTCAAAAGTTCAGGAGAATATGGAAGCTCAAGGGTTAATATCTCAGAATGAGAAAGATCTCCAGTTTCCAATTTCTTCAGGTATTTTGGAGTATGAACAAGAAGGAGATCTTCCTCTCCGGCGAGCTGAGGAGAGAGAAAATTTTCTTTTTTTGCTCCCCGCCGAAGAAGGGCTTCGTAGACAAGCTTGTACTTCACAACAGGAAAAACATGCTCACCAAGGTCAGCCCAATAATTATCGCTATAGATAAACCTGAAAGGAAATATTTGCTTCCGGAAGGCCCTTAGTATTTTTATCAAGAGAAACATGATTTAATACATATCAAAATAATTCTAAGGACACAATACTTTTTATGGGGTCAGGTCTGACCCTAAGGGAGCGAGGCTGTTTCCCAAAACCTTTTCCAATCACGGATTTGGAGATGTTTCCTGACCACATTTATTTCTTGAAGTTTGTTAAAAAATGAAGTAGTTTTTATAGAAGCCTAATTTAAGATTTTTAAGTTTGGAAGGTATCATAAATGGATTTAAAGAAATTCGTTATCAGCCTCGCCCCTACTCCCCTGGTCAAGCTTTTTGCCAGCCCCTATGTAGCAGGTGACAGCATTGGAGCAGCAGTGAATCCCGCCCAAAAGTCATGGGATGAGAGACGCGTGTGCTCCACCATAGACCTGCTGGGTGAGGAGCTGGAAAGCGATGAGGAAGTCCAGTACTCTGTCGATGTATACGAAAGGCTTATCGATGCCCTGGGTAGCCAGGATTATACAACCATTTCCTTAAAGCCCTCGCAGCTAGGAAGCCACCGTGGGACAGAGAACTGTCAAAAAGTAATTGAGGGAATTGTCCGGCGAGCAGAGCAGTATAACATAAAGGTAACTCTTGACATGGAGGATCATTCCTTTACTGATATGACACTGGATATCTTCCGTGCTTTGAAAAAGGATCACCCGACTTTTGGAACAGTGCTGCAATCCCGTCTTTTTCGTACAGATGATGACATAATATTTTTAAAGGGTTTGAACGCCCGTATCCGCATTTGCATTGGCATCTACAATGAACCAAAAGAAATAGCCCTCCAGAGCAAGCCCGAAATGAAGAAAAAGCTGCTTCATCAGGTTGAGCTTTTGTTCAAGGAAGGGCATTACCCTGAGATCGGCACTCATGATGAAGCTGTTATAAATGAAGCCATCAATATTGCCGATAAGCTGAACATAAAAAAAGATCAATACGAAGTTCAGATGCTTATGGGTGTCCCCAGGCAAGCCTTTCAGGATGAGCTTATTCAAAACGGCATCCTTCTCCGCCTTTATGTTCCGTTTGCGGAAAAATGGAAATATGCCATAGCTTACTGCAAAAGAAGACTGGCTGCTAATCCGGCAATGGCTGCTTACATTTTTAAGAATATTTTGCAGAAGATAGCCGGCAGGCGTTAGGTGTCGCTTAAAAAGGAAATAGGCTGGGAAGGCGTTAGTGTTCCGCTTTATTATTGTTTCGCTCTTCTTAGATCAGAAATAAGGTTCTGTATAAAATATTGAAGTTTCCCACTACCCGTGACCAATTATCAAGAGCTTTTGGCTTTCTCCATTAAAGTAATTTGAGCTGCGGCCAGACGAGCAATCGGAACCTGATAGGCAGAACAGCTCACATAAGTGAGGCCGATCTTATGACAGAAGAAAATAGAACGTGGATCCCCTCCATGAACACCACAAATACCGATCTTTAAGTCGGGCCTTGTCTTTCGTCCCTTCTCAACAGCCATTTTCATGATCTCACCCACTCCTTCAATGTCTACGGTCTCAAATGGATTACTCTTCCAGATCCCAAGAGCCAGATAATGAGCAAGAAACCCAGCTCCATCATCGCGGGAAAGACCATAAATTGTCTGTGTCAGGTCATTCGTTCCAAAAGAGAAAAATTCAGCTTCCTCTGCAATTTCATCAGCAGTGATGGCAGCTCTTGGAATCTCTATCATAGTCCCTACTGAATATTCAATCTTGACCTTATTCTTCTCCATCACTTCTTCGGCAACCCGTAGTGTAATTTTCTTCTGGTTGGCAAGCTCTTCCTTAGTCCCAACAAGAGGAATCATAATTTCAGGGTATACTTTTTGCCTTTCCTTTGCCAATTGGCAAACAGCTTCAAAAATGGCGGTAACCTGCATCTCAATAATTTCAGGATAAGAAATTCCCAAGCGGCAGCCTCTGTGTCCAAGCATAGGATTAAACTCAGAGAGGGCTTTGACGCGCCCCAGCAGTTTCTCCAACTCTTGGACTTTCTTCTCCTTCTCTTTGCTCTTCCTGGCTTTCAACACGGCTATCTCAACCATAAGATCTTCTTTACGCGGTAAAAATTCATGAAGGGGTGGGTCGAGCGTGCGGATGGTTACGGGATGTCCCCTCATCTCTCTGAACAAGCCATAAAAATCTTTCTTCTGGAACGGTAAAAGCTTGCTTAAGGCTTTTTTTCTTTCCTCCTCGGTTTCAGAGAGGATCATTTCTTTAATAAACGGAAGCCTTTCCCTGGCAAAAAACATATGCTCAGTCCGGGCCAAGCCGATGCCTTCTGCCCCAAAAGCAAGAGCTATCCTGGCATCCTCAGGCGTATCTGCGTTGGCTCGAACTTTTAATTTTTTTACCTGGTCAGCCCAAAAAAGTAATTTTATGAAATCCTGGTAAATTTTAGATTCCTTAGGTTTCTTGTCTCCCCGGATGACCTGGATGATTTCAGAAGGCTGGGTTGGTATCTGACTGTGAAGAACTTCTCCTGAAGTTCCATCAATTGAAATCCAGTCCCCTTCTTTTACTTTCGTTTTCCCTACATTAAAGAATCTTTTTGCTTCCTCTGGTTTTATTTCTCCGCATCCAACCACAGAAGGTTTTCCCATCTGTCTTCCCACAACTGCTGCATGGGAAGTCATTCCACCAGTTGCAGTCAGGATACCTTGAGAAGCGCTCATTCCATGAATGTCGTCAGGAGATGTCTCTTCCCTGACTAATATGACCTTTTTCCCCTTTCTTTCCCATTCGACAGCTTCATCCGCTGTAAACACCGCTTGCCCTGCAGCAGCACCAGGGGAAGCGGCAAGCCCGCGAGCAAGAACCTGATGTTTTCCCTTTTCCTCTGCATCAAATACAGGATGGAGAAGCTGGTTTAAAGCTTCAGGCTCTATCATCAGAAGAGCTTCTTCTTTACTAACCAATCCCTCTTCCACCATATCTACAGCAATCTTTACAGCTGCCATCCCTGTTCTTTTGCCGCTTCTTGTCTGCAGCATGTAAAGTTTTTCCTCCTGAATCGTAAATTCAAAATCCTGAACATCTCGGTAGTGCTTCTCCAATCTGGTTGTAATTTCTTTTAATTCTTTGTAGGCTGCGGTCATCTTTTTCTCCAGGGATTCAAGGGGAAAAGGAGTCCGAATGCCAGCTACAACATCTTCACCTTGAGCATTAAAGAGATATTCGCCGAATAGCTCTTTTTCTCCGGAGGCAGGATTTCTGGTAAATCCAACTCCTGTGGCTGATTTTTCTCCGATGTTTCCAAAGACCATCTGTTGAATATTTACCGCCGTGCCCAAGTCATCGGGAATGTAATTCAAGCGACGGTAGGTCCTGGCTCGGGGGTTGTTCCATGATTCAAATACAGCGGAAATGGCCATCAGTAGCTGTTCTATGACATCCTGGGGAAATTCTTTTCCTGTATTTTTCTTGATTAGATTTTTATAATCAGAAATAAGCCCTTCCAGAACCTCCTCAGATAGTTCAAAATCTTTGACGACCTTTTTTTCTTTCTTTTTCTCTCTCAGGATTTCTTCGAATCTTCTTTTGGGAATTCCCAAGACTACATCCCCAAACATATGAATTAGCCGGCGATAACAATCCAAGGCGAATCTCCTGTCTCCACTCTTGTTGGTCAAAGGTTCAAGCATCTTGTCATTCAGACCAAGGTTCAAAACTGTATCCATCATTCCAGGCATGGAAAACTTTGCTCCTGAACGGACAGAAACGAGAAGTGGATTTACTTTACCTCCGAATTTTTGCTGGGTAATATCCTCTAATTTTTTCAGATTAAGAAGTATTTCTTCTTCAACTTCATAGGGAATTTTGTTCCCCAACTTAGCAAAGGAGCTACAAACTTCTGTGGAAACAGTAAATCCAGCAGGAACTGGCAGTCCTATTCCCGCCATCTCAGCCAGGTTCGCTCCCTTTCCTCCAAGGATATCTTTCATATCTTTGTCGCCTTCGGCGTTACCTTTTCCGAAAAAGTACACATATTTTTTTGTCATTTTTCTACTCCTCTTAGGAATAAATTAAGAGTATACATGTAACCCCTATGAACTAAAGTTGTCAAGCTGGAAATAAACCTTACCTAGGACAATGGAATTAATGGGGCCAGGCCCCAATTATTAAAATTTGACCCGAACCGCTTTGCGAGAAAAATATATATTTAGAGAAAAAAAGAGCAAAATGCTGTCCTCTAGTATCAATTTATAATCCACTTTTCTGCTTAGACTGCCAAAGCAGCCGCAGTCGATATCTATCCCTCTTATAATGGTGACAGTAATCAGGACTAGAAAAACCGCCAGGAAGCCTGAAAGGAGAAGAGTGCTGGCAGAGCGGAATATCCCCAAGATTAAGAATACCCCACAGATGACTTCTATCCACGGCAGGACAAGTGCCAGGAAAAAGGAAATTCCTTCCGGAAAAATTCTATAGTTCGCGATGTTCTGTGCGAATCCCAGAGGATCGAATATCTTTAAAAGCCCGGCCCAAATAAACACTCCGCCCACAACAAGCCGGAAAGTAATGAGAATATATTTATTGCGGATCATTTTCCGAAGATACAGGCAGCCCTTCCCTTGTCCACTCAATCCAGCCGCCGAAAAAGATTTTGATATTTCTAAGGCCCTTCTGGTGAAGAACTTTAGCTAACTCCAGACTCGAATTGCATTCACTCCCATCACAGTAAACGACTACGGTTCCTTCAGGCGGAAGGAAAATCAGATCTAAGGCCTCTTCCTCTTTGTATTCCTCAAAGGGAATGTTCACAGCTCCCAGGATGTGTCCTGTTTGGAAAGCCTCCTTAAGCCGGCTGTCGATAAAAAGAGCTTCCTCCTCTGAAAAAAGCCCCTCTGCTTCTCCCAGCGTGATGAACGCAATCGAATCATATTTCTCTAAAGAAATAAATCCGAATTGAAAATCTCCTTGAAAGTATTTTTTTATCAAAGAGAAATTTATCCCAAGTCCTATGATTAAGCTCAAAAACAGGATGAGAACGACCTGTTTAAGAAGTTTTTTTAGCGCCATTATTAAAAAATACTCAAGTATTTATTGAGACCTTCTTTAAAAACGACGATAGCTCGCCTTAACTCGTGCTCTTTAAGCACATAGGCTATTCGTACTTCATCCTTGCCTTTGCCAGGCGTACAATAGAATCCCTGGGCTGGTGCAACCATAACGGTCTCTTTTTCAAAATGGAAATCTCG
>JAUWJP010000020.1 GCA_030607635.1 Candidatus Aminicenantota bacterium | reverse complement strand
ATATGATGTAGGTCTTGCAGATATTAAAAAGGCTCTGGACATGTCAGGAAACAATCCAATGATATTAGGAGCGTTGGTATGGGGCTAAGCGGTGGCTGGCCGAAGAGCGGAGGCGCAGCAAGTGCTTGAAGAGTTGAAAAAGAGGTCAGAAGGAGAGTACATCAGGCCGTATTACTTTGCCAAAATCTACAGCGGTTTGGGGGAGAAGGATCTGGCCTTTAGATGGCTCGTGAAAGCCTACGATCAGAGTGATATATCTTTAGCCACTATACTTGTGGATGAAACCCTCAATAATCTACGCTCAGCCTCCAGATTCAATCTCATCCTCCAGAAAATGAAATTGGTGTGAGATTGAAGTCAAGCCTTAATTCTTAATAACAAATACTGTTTTAATTTTTCTTATGTAGGGGTTCTTTTCTTGCAGGGGCTTGATTCACCCGCAGGAGTTTTTCTCATGTAGGGGCTTGATTCATCAAGCCCACATTTTTGAATATATAAATGAACTGAAAGGTCAAGCCTTTGTTCTTAACAGATCATCTGACGCAATTTGAAGATCCGCTTAGTTCATTAATCATGAAGGTTTAATCCCAGGCTTAGGAGAAAGCAATAGATTGTCTAATTTCTACATTAGTGAAAAATGGACTTGACTTTTTTCTACTATTATAGAAAATAGACTTATGAACATTAATCATATAATAAGTCAATGGGCACTTGACGAAAATTTCCTCAATGGCAGGATGTCATTTATATGTGGACCTCGCCAGATTGGAAAAACCACACTTGTTCAGAACCACCTTGAACGAATTAAGCAGAGTGAAAACTATCATAACTGGGACAGCCTTTCCCTCAGACAGAAATTTGCGTCTAACTCCTTCTTTTTTGTTGAGAATATGTCCCTGCCCTTGTCACGTGAAAAAAGGCTGCCGGTGGGGAAGCGTCAATGGGTGGTATTTGATGAGATCCATAAATATCCACGATGGAAAAACATCCTGAAGGGATACTATGACGAATGGAAAAACAGCATAAATTTTGTAATTACAGGAAGCGCGCGCCTTGATTATCTACGTCAGTCAGGCGATAGCCTCGTGGGAAGGTATTTTTTATTTAAAATGAACCCATTGAATCCGCATGACCTGACGGGTTTTATCCTCAATCGTGATTCGGCCTGGCATCCCAAAGAGCCTCTTATTCCATTTAATAAACCTGATAAAACTTTCCAGGATGCGACTACCCAACTGTATGATCTTAGTGGATTCCCTGAGCCCTTAAGTGTTGGTACAAAAGATTTTTATGAGCGCTGGAAAAACGACCACATTTCCTTAATTACCAGCGAAGATATCCGGGATCTTTCCAGGATAACACATATCCAAAAATTGCAGACTCTTGTCTTTCTTTTACCTGAGCGAGTGGGATCTCCCCTTAGTTTAAACAATTTGAAGAGTATCCTTGGATGCGCTCATGCATCTGTTAAGAATTGGTTAGAGGCCTTAAAAAAGCTATATCTTGTATTTGATATTGCGCCATATGCTGCGCGGTTAGCAAGGTCTGTGCGCAAGGAACATAAATACTATTTCTGGGATTGGGGCCTTCTGGAAGATCCGGGAAAGAGATTTGAAAATTTTATAGCAGTCCAATTACAACGAGCAGTTTCGGCCTGGAATGAATGGGGAAAAGGAGATTATCAACTGATGTACGTCCGAACTAAAGATGGGAGAGAAGTAGATTTTGTAATAACTGAAAGGGCTAAACCGTATCTTCTAATCGAATGCAAAAGGAATGATAAAAACCTGGCACCCAACCTAATATATTTTAAAAATCGGATTAAAGTTCCTGCAGCTTTTCAGGTGATAGATGCATCAGGCTATCTCAAGCAGGTAGAGAGAGGAACTTTTATTGTTGGGCTGGATCGTTTTTTGCAGATCTTATCTTAATGCTTGTGGATCTATCCAATAATCTTAAATAAGGCGAAATTAATCCCACGTTCTCAAAAACATTTTGTTTGTGTTTTGAAGGCGATTGGCCGAATCATGATTATATCTTTAATCTTCACACAATATTCACACAATCGTTACACAAGCTTCACTCATCCGGAGTTTTATTTTAGTATGCTTCTTACTGGAGAAGAAAGCCAAGAAAAAATAAAAGTCTCAATGATAGTCGAGAATATGCACATGGAATTGTCGGATCAAGTTTTACTTGGATAAAAAAATGTATTTTAAACGATATCTATCCTTGAGGTTTTTGACTGAAAGTTTTCGTAGCTTTTTTCTCTTTTGCCCCTGTAAGTCGCGGCGACAATTTGGATCAATGCCGGCAGTGCAGTTGACATTTTTTTGAAAAAGCCTTAATATGAATCAAAAAGTAACAGACAGTATCTATTCCCTGAGAAGGCGGCTGTTCTATCCTGTTTTACTAAGAAGCAAGTATGCAGAAAATAGACAAATCTAAACTTCATAAAAACTAGAATATTAACCTCTTCTTCTTGTGTCTTCTTTTCTTAAATCTTGCTCATTTTTACGAAGGGAAAACATGGAGGTAAAATTACGCATGAAGCAAGAACAAGCCAAAAGTTTTTATATCACGTAAGTATTAGCCCTTACAGAAGCAATCGCCATGCCAGGGATTAGAAAATATACAAGAAAGGAGATTGATACGGAATGGAAGCGCTTATCATCGCTGCTGGAAGAGGGAGCAGATTAAATCATCGCTTTTCTCCAAAACCCTTGATTCCAATTTTTGGACTCTGTCTCATTGAACGCATAATCCTGAGAGCCAAGTTAGCCGGCATTACCAGTTTCAATATTGTGGTTGGCTATAAATCCGGCCGCATTATGAAAAAAATTGGTAGCGGTGATAGGTATGGTGTCCATGTGGACTATATTTTCAATCCCGAATGGGAAAAAGGCAACGGTGTCTCTGTCTACAAATCCAAAGCTTTCCTTAAGGAGAACTTCATCCTTTTGATGGCAGACCATCTCTTTGATGATTCGATTCTAAGAAATCTTCAGCAAATTGAACCTGAAAGTGACTGCTGTATTTTATGCGTGGATCACAGACTTAACAGTGATCACTTCAACATCGATGACATAACCAAAGTGTGGGTAGAAAACAATAAAGTCAAAAAAATTGGCAAAGAGTTTGATCGGTTCAATGCCATTGATACAGGAATTTTCCTCTGTTCTCCGGTTATTTTCGATGCATTGGAGGAAAGTATTTCCAAGGGGAAATATTCGCTGTCGGCTGCTAATCAGATACTCTCCAATCGAGGAAAACTGAAAACATATGACATAGGCGACAATTTCTGGATAGATGTGGATGACAGAGAAACCCTGCGGAAGGCAAAAAAGATATTGCTTAAACAATTGAAGAAACCCACAGATGGCCCAATTTCCAAAATCTTGAATCGTAAAATTTCTATTTGGATTTCTTCGAAACTGAGTCGCTTAAATATCAATCCTAATCATTGGACTCTGATTAGCTTTTTCCTGGCTGTACTGTCTGGATTGTTCTTTTTTCTGGGCGGATATCCCAAAATTGTCATAGGAGGGTTTATGGCTCAACTGTCTTCCATCCTTGATGGATGTGATGGTGAAATCGCTCGCCTGAAATTTAAACAAAGTAAGTTCGGCAAATATCTGGATCGGGTTCTCGATCGATATGCTGACAGTTTGATTATTTTAGGCATGACCCTTGCTTGCTTTCGCACGATGGAGACGAGCTGGGTCTTGTTGGTCGGATTCCTTGCTCTCACAGGGAGCTTCATGATAAGCTACACAGCCATGCAGTATGATGAACTTTTAATTTCAGAGGCTTTTATTAATAAAAGAAGCTTCAGGATGGGGCGGGACATTCGACTATTTATGGTGTTCATCGGGGCTGTTTTGAACCAACTATTCGTAACATTAATCATTTTATCCATAGTTAGCAATGCTGAATCGATAAGAAGATTATTTGTGTTAAGAGCCATCGATTATCGTAAGGCTATAGAAAATGAGATTGAGGATATTATTTCTCGCTCAGATGTGCCTGAAGACTATGCCCATGCTAAAAGCGTGAAAGAGTGGGTGCTGAAGCTCAGGCCTGACGCAGATTGGGCTCTTCAAATAGCCGCTTTTGCTCATGATATTGAACGCGCTCTTCCTCAGAGGAAGGTTATCCGCTCTAAATTTTATGATTACAACGATTTCAAAAATGCTCATGCACTAAGCAGTGCCAAGATTATTCAGGAAATTATGGATAAGCATCCTCTTAGCCGCAAGGTGAAAAACAAAATCCTCAGCCTCATCAAAAATCACGAACTCGGCCAAACTAAAGACTCAGATCTTGCTGTTCTGAAAGATGCTGACAGCCTGTCATTTTTTAAAGTCAATCTCATGGCTTATGCTGAGCGAAACGATGAATCCGAAATACTTTCCAGAATGATGTGGGGTTATCAGAGGCTCTCAGAAAGAGCAAGACAAATCATTAAAGAATTTCATTATGAGAATGAAAGATTGCATGAATTTTTTCAGCGAATCCTCTCATCAGAAGAAAAATCCATCTTAAGAAAAATAGAATAAATTCCCAGCAAGCTATAAGAAAAGTTGGGAAGGAGGTATAAACTAATGAGCAAGATTAGAGTCGCTATAATTGGTGCAGGTAATCGCGCTTCTTCTTTAGTTCAGGGTGTAGAATATTATAAAAATACAAAGGAATCGGATTTTGTTCCTGGAGTCATGCACATTAACCTCGGCGGCTATCATATTCGAGACATTGAATTTGTAGCTGCCTTTGATATTGATAAAAACAAGGTGGGCAAAGATCTAAGCGAAGCAATTTTCGCCCCTCCCAACAACACAACTAAATTCTCAGATGTTCCTCGTCTCAATGTCAAAGTTGAACGGGGAATGACCCACGATGGCCTCGGGAAATACCTTTCAGAGATTATAGAAAAAGCGCCGGGAAGCACATCCGATGTCGTCGATATCCTTAAAGAAACTAAAACAGATGTTGTTATCAATTATCTTCCTGTTGGAAGCGAAGAAGCCACCAAATGGTATGTTGAGCAAATTCTCGAGGCGGGCTGTGCGTTCATCAATTGCATTCCTGTATTTATTGCCAGTGAAAAATATTGGCAAAAAAGATTCGAGAAAAAGAAACTTCCCATCATCGGAGACGATATAAAATCTCAGGTAGGTGCAACCATCCTCCACCGCACTCTCGTCAATCTTTATCTGGATCGAGGGATGCCCATCGAGAGAACCTATCAGCTTAACACTGGAGGTAACACTGATTTCCTGAACATGCTGGAAAGGGAAAGACTGGATTCCAAAAAGAAGTCAAAAACAAACGCTGTAACCTCGCAGATTAGAGCCAGAGATCTAGACATCGATCCTGATAACGTTCATGTTGGTCCCAGTGACTATGTCCCCTGGCAAAAAGACAATAAACTCTGCTTCCTTCGTATAGAAAGCCGCCATTTCGGAGACATACCCACTTACTTGGATTGCCGCCTATCTGTCGAGGATTCCCCGAATTCTGCGGGAGTAGTTATCGATGCCATCAGATGCTGCAAATTGGCCCTTAACAACGGATTATCCGGAGCTCTCATCGCTCCTTCCTCTTATTTTATGAAATCCACTCCCAAGCAATATACAGACACGGAAGCCAGAGAGCTTACAGAAAAATTCATCAAGAGATACGGAAAAGAAGAGGAAAAAAAGGGATGAAGAATTCATGTAGGCATAAATGAGAAGAATTCATCATCATTTTTCAAGGATTGCTCACAAATACAGAGATTTAAGGACCATAGATTTAGCCTTGCTTTCAATTATCAAAAAGAAACTTGAAAATTTGACTGAAATTGAGGCAGCGGATGTTGGCTGTGGAGCAGGAAGATATGATTTGATACTATTCGAATATCTAAGAGAGAGGCTTTCCCTAAATTGCATTGATTGCAATGAGGACATGCTGAATGAACTCATGAAATATTTAAAAGATCACAAACTGAGAAACTTTAAAGCTATAATAGCCTCAGCAAGTGCTTTACCATTATCAGACAATTCTTTGGACAGTATATTCACCTTCAACGCCATACACCATTTCAAGCTTTTAGATTTTTTTAAAGAATCATCTCGAGTTTTAAGAAATAATGGATATTTTTTTATCTATACTCGTTTAAGAAACCAGAACAAAAGAAATATCTGGGGGGGATATTTTCCTGAATTCCATGAAAAAGAAACACGGCTCTATGAACTTATTGACTTGAAAGAAAAATTAAAAGAAGTGCCAATTCTAAAATTAGAATCTATTGAATATTTCAGATACAGGCGAATGGCTAAATTTGATCGACTCTTAACACTTGCAAAAGATCATCATTATTCCACATTTAATTTATATGATAAGAAAGAATTTGAAGAAGCTCTGAAGAAATTTCCGGAAAATATTTCTTGTGATTTCAAAAATCCAGATAAAATCATTTGGAATGATGAGAATATAATGCTTATTATAAGGAAGAATGTTTTACATTAAGACTGTTTTTACTGAGAGAGCAGGCGCCCAGGCTAAACAGTCGGAAAAGGCAGGGAGAAAAATAGTTGATGATTTTGAGACAGCATTAAGGAGAACAGGGGGAGGTTAAAAAATGGGTGGTCTTCATAATGAGAAAGAAAAGTCTGATAATCTTAGAAGGAGAACCAGGATGAAAAGGAGCGAACAGAAAAAGAGACTACCAAGAAAGAGCGGGAAAAATAAGCTTGTGTTACAATTAACCATCCCTTCCCGTCGGGGAAGAAGAAAAAAGTGATTACAGTCCATGAGCTTGATTGAAAAAAGCAATTTAAAGATTAAAGGAGGCTACAGTGAAAGAACTCATTGAATTGATTGCCAAATCATTAGTGGACAATCCGGACAATGTGCAGGTTTCCCAAATAGACGGGGAACAGAGCTCGATCATTGAATTAAAGGTTGCTAAGGAAGATATAGGCAAGGTTATTGGAAAACAGGGAAGAACTGCACAGGCTATCAGAGTTATTCTCGGTGCAGTTGGAATGAAGCTGAAAAAGAGATTTAACTTTGAGATAATCGAAAAAGAATAATTTTAAATTTCCAAAATTTTTCGAAAATGGAATCCATAAATAGCAAATGATATTGCTAAGCTGAAAAAGCGGGGACGTCTTACCAATGTCCAGGAAATGAGTTTCCAGTAATGAAATCTTTCTTTTCCTTTAATCCCCAAAAACCAGATAGATTTAAAGAGTGCTTCGAAGTGAGATAAACTGAAATTAAATTTTTTCTTTAATGGTTTTGGTTTGTATCCCTTTAAGAATGTTATCACCCGTTTATAATAGTTTTTGGGTGAATAAATCGTATTGAGGACTTTCTTATAACCATTGATAAGTGTTTCAACGTTCATTTTTGGTATGAAGTTAAGGGAAAAGTCCGTGTTATCACCAGATGAAGCCTTCAACAATCTATTTTCTTTTTTAAGGCGGTGATAAAGCCTTGTACCACGAGGCGCATTCAACAGTCCTACCATAGCAGTAACAATTCCGCTCTTTTGAATAAAACTTATCTGCTTTTCAAAAATTGAAGGAGGATCATTGTCAAAACCTATAATAAATCCTCCCTGAACTTCAAGACCACTATCCTGGATTTTTCTAACACAGGCCATCAAGTCACGATTCTTATTAAGATATTTATTGCATTCTGTGAGGCTCTCTTCATTTGGAGTTTCAATTCCGATAAAAACCTTTTTAAATCCGGCCTTGACCATTAATTGTATCAGTTCTTCGTCATCAGAAAGATTTATAGATGCTTCAGCGAGAAAATGAAAAGGATATTTTTTATGTTTCATCCAATCGATTAAAGAAGGAAGGATTTCCATTTTCAGCCGTTTCATATTACCTATAAAATTATCGTCGACAAAAAATACCGAATTTCTCCAGCCTTGTGTATACAAAACTTCCAATTCTTCTAAAATCTGGTCTTTACCCTTAGTCCGTGGCGTGTGTCCATTCAGAACGATGATGTCACAGAATTCACAATTAAAAGGACAGCCCCTGGAATACTGAATGCTCATTGAAGCATAACTTTTCATGTTAATAAGTTCCCACTGTGGGCAGGGAGTCTTTCTTATATCTGGCCACTCCTTGGAAGTATAAATATGTTGGGCCCATCCCTTTTTTAAATCATCCAGAAAAGAGGAAAGCGTACTTTCAGCCTCATTGAGAACAAGGTGGTCTATATCCTCAAATTCTTCATATCTGGTGGTAAAAAGAGGACCACCTGCAACAACTTTTATTCCCAAATTTTTGCACTTTCTGACGACTTCCCTTGCTGACTTTGTCTGAACGACCATAGCGCTGATAAATACATAGTCAGCCCACTTAAGGTCATCCTCAGTTAAAACAGAAACATTCATATCAATAAGCCTTTTCTCCCATTCTTTGGGAAGCATTGAAGCCACAGTTAATAAACCCAGCGGCGGGAAAGATGCTTTTTTTGAGATGAATTTCAGAGCATGCTTAAAACTCCAAAACGTGTCTGGATATTTTGGATAAATTAAAAGGATTTTCATGCCTAAGCTCCTGAGTCATGCTTTCTCTGAAACACTGGGTAAGAATTTCTTTTTGTTATGTCGACTTTTTCTTGGATTATCATATTTATACAAGAAACCAGGTTAATTATAATACATAATTATTCCTCAAGTGCCAACTATTTGTTCAATGATCGCTATAAGATTACTCAAATTTTTCACAAATTCTGTGAAGAAGTTTGTGGAAAAATTGGCAATTTCTTTATTAATAAATTGATCTCTTTATAATTATGACATATTGCACAATTTTTGGGCATAGTTTATACAAATTAATTGCCATCTGAATCTCGGTAAAAGTGGTTTATCGTAGGAAACCATAATAATGGGCTCTCTCCCGCTGAACTTGCTAATTTTCCTATTCCTTAGCCATTGCCTGTTTCCTCAGGTCGGGAGATAATTTCTCTATAGCATATCTCAAAGCCGTTCTGGGCATTTCCTTCTTATTCCTCATCACATATTCAAAAATCTTTTTGGGTTCATGATTGCTTGCCACCTTCAACATCCAGCCATAACCCTTCTGAACCATATCGTCTTTATCCAGAAGGAGGATATCTGCAATCTCAAAAATAGGTATGAGCGAAATTTTCTTTTCTAGGGAATAAATCAAAACTACAGCCGAGGCCCGTCGCACCCATCTATTTTTTGAAACAGCCCATTTCTTAACTTTTGGAAAATATTCTGGAAATTTGTAAATAAAGTACCCCAGTGCCCGGCAGCATAGGCTATCGTAGGCTCCCCAGTTTGTAACATATTTCTTCAGCCATGATTCTAAAATCGTAAAGTCCTTTTTTTCAAATTTATCCTTCAAACGAAAGGCCCAATCAAAAGCAACTCCTGTTTCTTCAAGGAAACCCGATTCCAGTAATTTCTCGCACAAACTGAATATTTCCTGTTTGGGTCTGTCTTGTAAGGCTGAAAAATATTTCTGAGTGATTTTTCTGAAAATAGGAGTCTTCACACCCAACAATTTAATCTCTTCTTTGAAAAACCGCTGAATAGACTGGCGGTATTGCTCATCGGCATTTTCCCGTAACTCCTTCCTTATATCCTGAATAATCTTATCCTCTCCTGGCATAATCTTACCTCCTTAAAAAATGGGCAGGTAATGAATGCTTTCCACAATACGTTTGCCCCTTATCATTTGGTTGAGCTGAGCTGCGATGGCTGCAGCTTCAGGTAGTTCAATCATGAGTGCTCTCCTTTATTCGATTAGTATTAAGATGCTTCTTCAGACAAAGAATATACAGAAGGCAATAATAAAAATCAATAAACGGTGAAGGGTGCTTGAGTCCAGGTGAAACTTCATGCTTCTCCCTGCAAAAACTCCTGCAGGGTTTTTTCCTGCTTCTCCTTTCCCTCCTTTTTTTCTACGATATTTAAATCTTTTTCGATATTCTAAGGTCGATACAGTCACGAAGAAGTAACGATTTCATTGCTGATTATCCCATAAGCAACAAAAGGTTCATGAACATCATGAATAAAGAGGTATAAGGAATTCTTGAACTCCTTTTTTAGATAGAAACCCGCCTGGGGAACCGATTATTTGTATTATTTTTAAATATTTCATCTAAATTTCAGCTTTTCGGGAAGAAATTACAGGTGTTTGTCGTCCAAATCTATATAAATACTAACACAAACGCAATTATTCCAGTGTCATCGCGAGGAGCGAAGAAGATTCCTTCGCTTTGCTCGGAACAGGCTGTGCGATCTCGTTAATTCAGCTTAAGAGATTGCCACGCCCTTTCAGGGCTCGCAATGATATTGCAAAAATATATATTGCGTTTGTATTAGCACATTAAATACGAGGAAAATCACATGATTCTGGGCGCTCTTACTGTCTTTGAGCTTCCTTAAATGAAGAGAATGGAGGATTGATTTGAATAAAAAATTTAAGTTTGGCTTTCTGGTTTTTTCATTATGCTTTTACTTGTGCCTGCAAGTTGTTGCTTCCGGATTCGCTACTAGCAGAGCAGGAAATCAGAGCCTTGATGATAGAGTCAGAAATTTTCTTGACAGCAACAGACATAGCTGGAGAGATATGAATGTTTCTGAAGCTGACGGAAAAGTCCTCTACGATATTATCATCAAGCATAAATATGAGAAGGCGCTTGAAATTGGAACATCCACCGGCCATTCAGGGATATGGATTGCCTGGGCACTCAGCAAAACGGGAGGCAAGCTGATTACAGTAGAAATAAACGAAGGGCGTTATAAACAGGCTTTAGCGAATTTTGAAGAAGCCGGACTTTCTGATTACGTCGATGCAAGACTTGCCGATGCCCATGAACTCGTTCCGAAACTTAAAGGCCCTTTCGATTTTGCTTTTTGTGATGCGGATAAAGGCTGGTATAAAAATTATCTTATAGCAATCTTACCGAAACTTGAGGTTGGTGGATGTTACACCGCTCATAACGTCTCGGGCAGACGGAGAGGGCGCATGTGGGGAATCGGAGAATTTGTAGATTATCTGGAAAGCTTGCCCAATATGGAAACAACATATGATGATTCTAGTTGGTCGGGCATTTCGATCAGTTATAAGAAGTCTGAAAAATTTTGGGCAAAGTTTGGGCAAAGTTTCAGATCTAAGCTCTGGAAGTTAAATAAACTTTAGCTTACGGTTGCCTGCTTTTTAAGATATTTATGACATTTTTCTTTGTCAAAAGCTTCAGGTCTGAGGGTTTTTCGATGAAAGGTCGGGTATCTTCAACCGCCTTCAGAGTACACAAGATTCCTAAGAAAGTCACCTTAGTTTGAATCATTAGATGAAATGTGATATTGTACAACTCAAGTCACAGGACAACGGGTTAGCAGCGATTTTTCCTTGGATTGGTGACTGAGAAACTTGCCTGAATATCCATAGTGCCTATCCAGATAATTCGGCAGACTCAGATAATCCGCGAATGAACAAAATGATTGCAATGAATTTCAAAAAAGGAAAAATGTAAAAGTGTCAGGTATAGCCGGAGTTAACCAACCTGGAAAAGAGCATACTGTCAAGAAAATGCTGAAAAAAATTTCCCATCGTGGGAATGCTGGATGGAAAGTGAAAAAGATAGAAAATGCCACTTTAGGCATTGTTTATACTGAGAGCCAGAAAAAGTCTCTTTCCCGATTGATGCAAAAAAATGAAGCTTCGGATGGTGATGGTTCGGGACATCTGGCTCTGGCTAAAGCGAAAGAAAATGGCATCATTCTCAAGCGGGATCCTCTAGGAATTGCCCCCCTGTATTACGGGAAAGATGGAGAGGGGACTCTATGCTTTGCTTCCGAAGTAAAAGCGTTGATCGATTTTTGTTCGGATGTCAAGCTGGTTCCTCCTGGATGTAAATTAGATGGAGAACAAGTAACGTCCTATTATGAACTTGAGAAGAAAGAACCCCTGAAGATAGAACCTGGAATCATAGCTAAACATCTTAGACATTTAATAAAGAGTGCTATTGAGAGAAAAACTGATCAAGTTGCTGAGCTTGGCTGCTGGCTTTCAGGGGGACTGGATTCGAGCGTCATAGCTGCTCTGAGTAGTGCCAATGAACACAAACTTTATACTTTTGCTGTGGGACTAGAGAGATCCCCTGATCTTGAATTTGCCCAGGCAGTCGCTCAATTCATCGATTCTGAACATCACGAAGTGGTGGTGCATTTCAATAATTTCCTCTCGGTATTGCCTGAAGTCATTTACCATCTTGAATCCTTTGATGCCCTTCTTGTCCGGTCCAGCATCGTTAATTATATCGTGGCTCAAAAGGCTTCTGAGTACGTTAACGTGGTTTTATCCGGAGAAGGGGGGGACGAATTGTTTGCAGGATATCATTATCTTAAACGGCTCCCACCGGAAGAGTTAGAGGATGAATTGATAGATATTACAAAGTGCCTCCACAACACGGCGTTACAGCGAGTTGATCGCAGTGCGTCAGCCCACGGAACCGTGGCTCATGTCTGTTTTCTTGATCCTGAAGTCGTTGATTATGCTCTTCGTATTCCAGCTAAATACAAGATCCGGGATAACGTAGGAAAGTGGATTTTACGAGCGGCCTTTGATGATATGCTTCCCGAACAAGTGTTAAATCGCAAAAAATCCAAATTCTGGGAAGGCGCAGGTGTTAAAGAACTGATGTCAGACTATGCTGATTCAGCGATCACGGACGATGATTTT
>JAUWJP010000162.1 GCA_030607635.1 Candidatus Aminicenantota bacterium | reverse complement strand
TCAATCGGTCTCAAATGCGTTTCTTTTTATTATATGTCGGCATAATTTACCCTTCGGGCGGGCCGATTTCACCGCATCTGCTTCGTTACAGGGCATTTGCGGTGAAGAACCACAGCCGCATACCCTGTGCCTCGCATCTGCGGCGCTCCACCTCAACAGCCTGCTGCGTCCGTCGTCCGCCGCTCGTCAAAACGCCTATCTACGATGATCTTGACGTCCTTTTCCCCCTTAAAAACGCTGCGCAGCTCCTTTTCGAGATGGGAATAGGGCCGCTGGATGATAATAGACATAATCCCGGTTAATCAATGGAGGATGGCGTTAAAAATCCGAAGGGAGCCAGGCTATTTCCCAAAACCTTCTCCAATCACGAATTTGGAGATGCTTTCCTCCCGAATCCAAAACGTTGACAAGAGAGAGGCTTACTGTTATTCTTTTACCTAATTTTCGAGGTTTTTTCCCATGATTGAACGATACACGCGTGCCGAGATGGGCGCTATCTGGACCGAAGAAAACAAATACCAGAAATGGCTCGATGTTGAACTGGCTGTCTGTGAAGCCTGGACAAAAGCAGGTGAAATCCCTTCTCAGGCCCTTAAAAGGATTAAAGACAAAGCAGGCTTTTCCATAAAGAGGATCGAAGAGATTGAAAAAGTCGTGAAACATGATGTGATTGCTTTCCTCACTTCTGTGGCTGAAAAAGTGGGCGAAGACTCCCGTTTTATTCACCTTGGCCTGACATCCTACGATGTTGTCGACACAGCTCTCTCTCTCCTTATCAAAGAAGCGCTGGGAAAAATACAGAAAGACATCACTCCCCTTAAAGATACTCTTAAAGATGAAGCTTTGCGCTATAAAAAAACAGCGATGATAGGAAGGACTCATGGAGTTCATGCTGAGCCTATCACCTTTGGAGTTAAACTCCTTGTCTGGTATGAGGAAATAAAGCGCCAACTTCTTAGACTGGAAAATGCTCTTGAGGTTATAAGCTACGGCAGAATTTCTGGCTCTGTCGGGACCTACATTCATCTCGACCCGAAAATTGAGCTTTATGCCTTAAAAAAATTAGGTCTTAAGCCGTCAGCGGTTTCCACCCAGGTCCTTCAGCGCGACAGGCATGCCGAAGTCCTCTCTGTGTTAGCGCTTCTCGCCTCCTCCCTGGACAAATTTGCAGTCGAAATTCGCCATCTCCAGAGAACAGAAGTCCTCGAAGTAGAGGAAGCTTTCACCAAAGGTCAGAAAGGCTCATCTTCAATGCCGCACAAAATGAATCCTGTTCGCACCGAAAGAATCTCAGGTCTCGCTCGCATCGTCAGGTCTAATCTCCAGGCCGCCTTGGAAAACATCTCTCTCTGGCATGAGAGAGATATTTCTCACTCCTCAGCTGAAAGAATCATTATTCCTGACTCTTTTATTCTCACAGATTTCATCTTGGCTGAGACAGCCGACATCATAAAAAATTGGAAAGTCAATGCTGGCAGGATGAAGGAAAATATCGACCTTACTCGAGGTCTTATTTTTTCCCAAAGTGTTCTCCTTGCTCTCACGAAAAAAGGAATATCTAGGGAGCAAGCCTTTCGGCTTGTCCAGAGGAACAGCCTTAAAGCCTGGAAAGAACGCCTTGATTTTAAAGACCTTATGCAATCTGATAAGGAAATCAGAGAAATCTTAACCAAGGAAGAAGTAAATTCTTGTTTTTCTCTCCAGCCTTATTTAGAAAAAATAGATTATATCTTCGACAGGGTTCTTCGTGATGAAAGTTAGAATACTCGTCTCTCTTAAAGACAGTGTTCTTGACCCTCAAGGCCAGACTGTTAAAAATACTCTTCATACTCTTGGCTATAATTCCATAAAAGATGTAAGGCAGGGCAAAGTCTTTGAGCTTGAACTGGAAGGAATTTCTAAGAAAGAGGCTGAAAAGATCATTCCTGAAATTTCTGACAAAGTTTTAGCAAATCCCGTAATCGAAAAATTCTCCTGGCAAATTATAGAAAAAGGCTAAAATCTCAATAAAAACTGGGAAAGTCAATTCCCGGTCACAAAAGGCTAAATTGAAATTTGGAGTCGTAGTTTTCCCGGGATCCAATTGTGATTATGATACATACTATGCCCTTAAAAACATCTTTAAACAAAAGACGGCATTTCTTTGGCACAAAGAACATGATCTAAAAAACGTCGATTGTGTCATTCTTCCGGGAGGATTTTCTTACGGAGACTATTTAAGGTCAGGCTCTATCGCTGCCTTTTCTCCTTTAATGCAGGAAGTGAAAGAATTTGCGCTATGCGGGGGGCTGGTGCTCGGAATATGCAACGGATTCCAGATTCTTTTGGAATTGGGGCTTCTTCCAGGAGCTATGCTCAGGAATGAAAAATTGAAATTTCTCTGCCAGTTCGTCCACATTAGAGTAGAAAACAATAAAACTCCTTTTTCGCACCAATCAAAAAAGGGGCAAATACTGAAGATTCCGATCGCTCATTTTGACGGAAATTATTTCGCTTCTCCTGAAACAATACTGGAAATAAAAAAGAACAGCCAGATTGTTTTCCGCTACTCAGACGCTAAAGGGCAGCTCAATGAAGAGGCTAACGTCAACGGATCCGCGGAGAGTATTGCAGGTCTTATCAACAAGGCAGGCAATGTCCTGGGAATGATGCCTCATCCTGAAAGGGCTTCTGAAGTACTCCTTGGCAGCGAAGATGGCCGGATTATTTTTGAATCAATAATCGCGAAGCTGAGCTAACCTTTCCAGGAAAAGCGGAGCAGTTAACATGATTGATAAGAAGATTATCGAAGAACACAACCTCACGCTGGAGGAATACGAAAAAATTGTCCAGCTTATCGGGAGAGAGCCCAACATCACAGAGCTGGGGATCTTCTCTCTCATGTGGTCAGAACACTGCAGCTATAAAAGCTCAAAAATCCATCTCAAAAAATTGCCGGTAACAGGAAAAAATGTCATCCAGGGACCGGGTGAAAATGCGGGAATTATCGACATCGGGGACGGTTTAGCAGCAGTTTTTAAGATCGAGTCCCACAATCATCCCTCTTATATTGAACCCTACCAGGGCGCTGCGACAGGAATCGGGGGAATTCTCAGAGATATATTCACCATGGGAGCCAGGCCCATCGCTCTCCTGGATTCTCTCCGCTTTGGGCCTCTTTCCAAACCCAAAAACAAATCCATCATGGAAGGAGTAGTCTCAGGGATAGCAGGTTACGGAAACTCCATTGGAGTTCCCACGGTGGGAGGCGATATTTATTTCAACAACTGCTATTCCGCCAACCCATTGGTCAATGTGTTTGCCCTTGGAATAGCGGAAAAGAACAAGATCTTTTACGCAAAAGCTGAGGGAATAGGGAATCCGGTGTTGTATGTCGGATCAAAAACCGGACGAGACGGCATTCATGGAGCAACCATGGCTTCAGCTGAATTCGACCAGGATTCAGAAAAGAAGAGACCAAATGTCCAAGTCGGAGATCCCTTCAAAGAAAAACTTTTAGTCGAGGCCTGCCTAGAAGTCATGGCCAAAGACATTATGGTGGGAATTCAAGATATGGGGGCCGCAGGTCTGACCTGCTCTACCACCGAGATGGCAGCTAATTCTGGTGCAGGCATCGAAATCAACCTGGACCTCGTTCCCCAAAGAGAAGAAGGCATGACTCCCTATGAGATGATGCTCTCTGAGTCTCAGGAAAGAATGCTCATCGTGGCCAAAAAAGATAAAGTCGAAGAAGTGCAGCAAATTTTTTCAAAATGGGATTTAGATGCCATTACCATTGGTCAAGTTACAGAGGGAGGCAGACTCAAAGTCAGATTTGAAGGAGAGATTGTCGTAGATCTTCCGGTTGATGCTATTATCAACCTCTGTCCTGTCTATAAAAGAGAGAGCAAAACTCCCTCATACCTCAAATCAGAAACTATCATCAAGCCCCTTCCCTCACCAGAAAATTACAGCAAAACTCTTCTCAAACTTCTCTCTTCAGCCACTGTTGCTGAAAAAGAATGGGTTTACCGTCAATATGATCATACGGTCCAGGTAAACACTGCTTTTCTTCCCGGAGCTGATGCTTCTCTTTTAAGGATTAAAAATTCGAAGAAAGCTTTAGCCCTCACTCTTGATGGAAACTCCCTCTATTCTTATCTGGATCCACGGACTGGAGGAAAGATAGCAGTAGCAGAAGCCTGCCGGAATTTAGCCTGCGTAGGAGCAAGGCCTGTTGGGGTCACAAACTGTTTGAACTTTGGCAATCCGGAAAAACCAGAAATAATGTGGCAATTTAAGGAAGTTGTCGAAGGAATAGCCCAAGCATGCAGTGCTTTTAATATTCCTGTTACCGGAGGAAACGTAAGTTTTTACAACGACACAGAAGGAATCTCGATCTATCCCTCTCCTGTGCTCGGCGTGGTCGGGATTGTGGATGATGTGAGCAGAGCGATCAGTCCTGGATTTAAGAAGGAAGGAGATTCAGTGATCCTTCTGGGGGAAAACAAAGAAGAACTGGGATGCTCTGAATACCTCAAGTGCGTTTTTAATATGGAAAAGGGTATTCCTCCACAAATCGACTTGAAAGAAGAAAAGCGAATTCAGGAATTCTGCCTGGAAACAATTTCTATGAGCCTCATCGAATCTGCTCATGATGTCTCCGAAGGAG
>JAUWJP010000290.1 GCA_030607635.1 Candidatus Aminicenantota bacterium | reverse complement strand
TCTCTACACGCCCCACTTGGCCAAGCTTGATGTTTGGAGGAAAAGTGGGCACACGGAGTTTTATGATGCCATGTACCCTCCAATCCAGAGCGATGAAATTGAGTACGAACTTAAACCCATGAATTGCCCTTTCCATATCATGGTTTTCAACTCCAGGCAGCGAAGCTATCGTGATCTGCCCATAAGATGGGCGGAACTGGGAACAGTTTACCGTTACGAGCGGAGTGGAGTTCTTCATGGACTTATGCGAGTCAGAGGGTTCACCCAGGATGATGCTCATATCTTCTGCCTCCCTGATCAACTTGAAGAAGAGATAAAGCGCGTCATCTTTCTGGCTTTACGAATTTTGAAAACCTTTGGATTTAAAGAGTATGAAATCTTTCTTTCCACTATTCCTGAAAAATATGTGGGAAAGATTGAGGATTGGGAGAGAGCGACTCACGCACTGGAGAAAGCCCTGAAGGCTGCAAAACTTGATTTTCGGGTGGATGAGGGAGCAGGAGTTTTTTACGGGCCCAAAATAGATATCAAAATAAAAGATGCTTTGCGGAGGTCCTGGCAGTGCACAACCATCCAGCTTGATTTTAATCTGGCTGAAAGGTTTGATTTGAGCTATGTGGGCGAAGACGGAAAACGCCACAGTCCTTTTCTCATTCACAGGGCAATCCTGGGCTCACTTGAAAGATTCTTTGGTGTCTTGATCGAGCACTACAACGGAAATTTCCCGGTCTGGCTTGCTCCTGTCCAAGTGATCATTATCCCTGTTGCAGAGAGGCATAATGATTATGCGACTTCTTTAGATAAAAAATTCAAAGAGAATGGTTTGAGATCACGTGCGGACCTTCGCCGGGAAAAAATCGGTTATAAAATCAGGGATGCAGAAATTCATAAGATTCCTCTCATTCTAGTTGTGGGGGATAAAGAAGTCACCAAGGGAACAGCTTCCCTGAGAGTTCATACGAAGGGCGATAAAGGTGAAGTAGTTGTTAATGAATTCCTTGAAAAAGTAAAGGAATTGGATGAAAATAAATATTTAATCGTGAATCTTTAAAGGAGGTCAATCATTAGAAGGCGCACATTTTATCCAGTGAGAAGGAGCAGAAAGCCGCATAGGATAAACGCAATGATACAGGCGAATGAAATCAGGGTGATTGATGAGGATAAAAAACAATTGGGGATTCTGTCGGTGGCGGAGGCCATATCTATTGCCAAGGAGAAAGGCTTGGATTTAGTCGAGATTGCCCCTAAGGCAGTTCCCCCCGTATGTCGAATTATGGATTATGGCAAGTTTCTGTATGAATTACATAAAAAAGAACATGAGGCAAAGAAACATCAGAAGCAGGTTCAAGTCAAAGAGATGCAATTCAGGCCCAAAATTAGCATTCATGATTACAGTTTCAAGATGCGGCATATCCAGAGATTCCTGAACGATGGCAACAAGGTTAAAATAAGGGTTATGATGAGAGGAAGAGAAAAAGCTAAACCCGAGTTAGCCATCCAGATTTTAGACAGGGTTTTCGAAGATACCAAAGACACCGGGTTTCAGGACGGAATTATTCGACGACAAAGCTGGGCTGTTTCAGCTCTGCTATGCCCCGTAAAGACAGGAGGAAAAGATGCCAAACCTGAAAACGCACAGAGGAGCCAAGAAGAGGTTCAAAGTAACAGGGAAAAAGAAGATAGTTCATAGTAAGGCTTATAAGAGCCATCTTCTCACCAAGAAGTCAGCAAAGAGGAAAAGGAAGTTAGGGAAAAGAGACCTTATTAAAAGTGCAGATCGAAGCAAAATTAAAAGGATGCTTCCCTACGAATCTTAGAGAATAAACCCTCTAAAGCACTACTGATTTAAACTGCAAGGAGAAGAAAATGCCCAGAGTAAGAAGAGGCACAAAAAAAAGTAGAAGAAGGTCAAAGATTTTAAAATTGGCCAAGGGTTTTTGGGGAGCGCGGAGCCATAACTACCGCACAGCGAAAGAAGCGGTGGAGAGAGCCCTTCTTTATGCTTACAGGGACAGAAGGACCCGCAAGAGAGATTTCAGACGGCTGTGGATTATCCGCATCAAAGCTGCGGCAGAGAACAATGGTCTCTCTTATAGCCGCTTTATCCATGGCCTGAAAGAGCTGAATATTGAACTCGACAGGAAGATCTTGGCAGAACTGGCTGTCAATTCTCCCCAGACTTTTTTCGAGATAGTCCAAAAAGTAAAGGATGCAAAATAGAAAAAGAAATAGAAAAAGGGGGACATAAAAAATGGGGACAGGCCCCATTTTCCTTTTTTCACGAAAAAAAGGAGAAGGCTATTTTTCCAGATGGGCTACTCCCTTAAAAAATGGGGCCTGTCCCCATTTTTTATTTTTGTCCCCTTTATTAAGGAAAAGAGTGCATAAATATGAAAGATTTTAAGGCTAAGATAGAAGAACACAAAAAAAGATTTGAAAAAGCTCTATCTCATGTGAAGGATGAAAAGTCCCTCCAGGAAGTTCGTAATGCCTTCTTGAGTCGGAAGCGAGGAGAGCTGAAGCTTCTTTTTGATGAGCTTAAAACACTCAAGCCGGAAGAGAAGGCCGAATTTGGTCAAGTAGTCAATGATCTAAAAATACATATCCAGGAGAAAATTAGAGCTCGAGGAGAACTTAAGGTCATAAAGAAAGAATCCGCAGTCCTTAAGGCAAGCTCTGGGAAAATTGACCTTACCCTCCCCGGGCAAAAGGAATATTG
>JAUWJP010000018.1 GCA_030607635.1 Candidatus Aminicenantota bacterium | reverse complement strand
TCAGGACAGGAAAAAAAGAAACTTCAGTGGAGGTTATTTTGCCTTTCCACCAAAAGATTCCTAATTTAAAAGATTTCCTCCCCGAATCCGAAAATGAATTATTTGTCCAAAGAAAGATTTCCGAGCAAAGAACGGGAAAAGGATACATAAACGGAACCCTTGTCCCCATCAAAAAACTCAAAGAAATAGGCGGAGATCTCGTTGATATCTATGGTCAGAACGATCATATTTTTCTCCTCAATCTGGATTATCAATTGAACTATCTTGATGATTACGCGAATGCTTCCTCCCTTAAAAAAGATGTTTCTCGCTTAGCTCAAGAACTCAAAAAACTCTTAAGAGAAAAAAAAGAACTTGAGACAAAAGAAAGAGAAAGAGAGCAGCGACTCGATTTTCTATACTTCCAGATAAAAGAAATCGAAAAAGCAAATCTCAAGCAAGGAGAAGAGGAAGAGCTTCGTCAGAACAGGAATATCCTCAAAAATGCTGAAAAAATAGGTTCTCTCGTAGAACAAGCTTTAGAAATCTCTTACACTCAAGAAAATTCAATCTCTTCATTTTTAGCTCAACTCCAAAACGTAGTCAGCGGCCTCGCAGACTTTGATAAAACATTTAAGGAGGCAGGTGAGGCCATCAGCCAGTTTTCCATAACCATCGGAGAATTCTCGGATTTTTTAATCAAATTTAAAGAGGAACAAACCACGGCTCCTGAAAAATTAGAGGGGCTTGAGGAGCGTTTAAGCGAGATAGAAAAATTAAAAAGAAAGTATGGAACGAGCATCAACGATATCTTCTCTTACTTAAAAAGAGCCAAACAGGAACATGAGGAGCTTGGCACAAGTCAAGAAAAGTTGGCCGCGTTAGAGCCAGAGATAGAAAAAAAATTCAACAAATACAAGGCAACTGCAGAAAAGCTTTCTTCTATGAGGAAAAAGAGTGCTCGTAAACTTGAAAAAGAGGTTGAAAAGGAAATAAGCCTTCTTGGAATGAATAAAGCGCGGTTCAGGATAAAAATCGAAACCTTTCTTCTCAGCCAGGATACTATGGAGAAAGTGAAAGAGAGCGGCACTGAAGAAGTGGAATTCCTTATTAGCCCCAATCCGGGAGAGGAGTTGAGGCCTTTGAGGAAAATTGCTTCAGGGGGTGAACTCTCCAGAGTAATGCTTGCCCTGACAACCATTGGCAAGGAGATAGAAAGTTTAAAAACCCTGATTTTCGACGAGATTGATTCAGGCATAGGGGGAAAAACTGCAGAATTTATCGCCCAAAAACTCAAAAATTTATCAAATCAGCATCAGGTAATTTGCATAACACATCTTCCTCAGATCGCTTCCTTTGCTACTCACCACTACAGAATTGATAAAAAAGTCACCAAGGAGCGAACCTTTACTACAGTTAAAAAACTGTCTTTTGAGGAAAGAGTGACAGAAATCGCACGGCTCTTAGCCGGATCCCGTATTACGGAAACAACTCTTCAAAACGCAAGGGAAATGCTAAATCACAACCTTGGCCTGATGAACAATGGGCAAAGCTGACCGTGCCGTTTCCAGCTTTAAAGAAGGATTCAATTGTTCTCAATCAGTGCTATCAACCTTTTCGACATTGACATAAGAGCTGAGATTAAGGTCAAAATGGAAAAAAGTGCTCGAAATTTGAAAAACTTAAAGTTCTACGTTCATACTTTTGGATGCCAGATGAACGAGAATGATTCAGAACGTATAGCAGGGATTCTGTCCACTTCAGGTGGAAAGATATCAAATTCTCCGGAAGAGAGTGACATTATCATAGTAAACACCTGCGCTGTTAGGCAAAAATCCGAAGAAAAACTTTACTCCTATTTGGGCCGGCTGGCAACATTTAAAAAGAAAAAAAAGACAACTATTGGCGTTGTCGGGTGCGTAGCTCAACTCTACGGATCAGAGCTTTTAGAGAAAAAACCTTTTATTGATTTTGTCCTGGGTCCTGATAATTACAACCAGATTTCCGAAATTATCCAAAGCAATAATGAAAAGAAATTCACCTCCACAAGCTGGAGTCGAGGTTACAACGAAATTCCCCATGAGATGACTTTCCGAGAATCCGACATCAGTGCGTATGTAACCATAATGGAAGGGTGCAACAATTTTTGTTCATACTGCATCGTCCCTTTTACACGAGGAAGAGAAAAATGCAGGCCTATGCAAAAAATTATCCAGGAAATACAATGCTTGGCAAATAAGGGATACAAAGAAATCCAGTTTTTAGGCCAAAATGTAAATTCTTATAAAGATCCTGACACAGAAAAAGATTTTTCCATTCTGTTAAAAGAAGCCAACCGTGCTGAAGGAATTGAATGGATTCGGTTTATCAGTTCTCATCCGAAAAACTTCACCAAAAATATAGCAGCGGCCATGAAAGAAGCGGAAAAAGTCTGTCATCAACTCCACCTGCCTGTGCAGTCTGGATCCTCTTCAGTACTTAAAAGGATGAACAGAGGGTACCCCAGAGAGGATTACCTCGAAAAGATAAATTTTCTCCGAGATCTAATGCCGGACATCAGCTTCAGTACAGATATCATCGCAGGCTTCCCTGGAGAAACAGAAGAAGAGTTCCAGGAAACCCTGAGCATGCTGGAAGAGGTTCGCTTCAATAATATTTTTTACTTACGCTACTCTCCCCGGCCGTTAACTGTTGGTTGCCAGGATAAAGATACTGTCTCTTTCGAGGAGAAAAGAAGGAGACTCATAGAAGTCCAGGATCTTCAAAAAAAAATACAGCTGGAGCTTAATGAATCATTTATTGGACGGGTCTTGAAAGTCCTCTGTTCAGGCAAAAGCAAAAAAGCTCCTCACCTCTACTCCGGGAGGAATGAAGGCCACCAGGTCGTAAACTTCAAACCAAAAAATGATGTCATCGGATGCTTCGTTGATGTCCGCATCACTTCCTGTGGACCTCACAGCCTTCACGGAGAAGCTATCACACAATTAGATTAGGCATTAGCCTATCCCCTTTTTAGCAGAGAAACGTATTAAATCCAGCGCCATAATTTATTATACTTATCCATTGACGCCCAAGTATCTGCATTCTATACTATCATAAATCAAAATGGAGCTTTCATCACTTTAAGAGTGTTAAAAAATTGACAATATCGAAAAAATCGAAATTCGACAGACGGCGCTTTCCCCGGGTAAAGGCACCAGTTTACTACCGTCCTGCTAGCGTCTTCGGGATGAGTAGCCAAGCTTCCGACATTAGCCTTGCAGGCGTGCGTATTTACAGCAACAAGCCCTTCAAAAAAGGCCAAGCTCTGGAAATCGAACTCCTTCTACCAAACGGAAACTCGTTGAAAGCTATAGTAAGGGTTGTCTGGATCAGTGCGCTGCCTCCAGGCTCTGAGGCTCTTTATGACGTTGGTCTTGAGTTCCTCAATATAGCCGATGATGTTATTCCCAAACTACAATCCGTGCTGGAGGAAAGTTCCTCTATAGAATAGCTTCGCCAGCATGATAGCAGGTTCAAGTTTTATCCTTAACATCAGCCTTCCAGGCTTTATACCTACTGATATAATCATCAGCGACCTTTCTGGGATCGAGTAAAAGATATCGTGCATAATTACTTACGTGCCCCTTAAGATATACTTCTTGCGGAAGAGCATCAAATCTCTCATGTTCGATGTTTTCAAGAATTTCCACTCGTATCTTTGTATCGAGCGCAACCTCATACAAGTGTATTCCCCTTTTTTCCCTTATCTGTCTCAAAACATCTCCACTGAAGGAAACGCTATCTCCTTCTTCTCCTTCACTAACATTTTCAGAAGCTATACCAGGTTTTCCGAAATATGTTGATTTTTGATGCTCATCTTTCAACTCTTCGTTTAGTTTTGTGTATGCTTCTTCAATTTGTTGTAATACCGCCAGCCTCCTCTTCTTTGAAAATTCATCTGCGATTGGAGTTATCACGATAGAGTCAGTGGAATACAATCTTTTTAAACGGATGTATGCATTTCTTATCTCAGAAAGCGATGCACCTGAATCAATTTCAAGAATTTCGAAATACCTTTTTAGGTTCTTTCTAGACATAATCAATTTCGAGATAATTTTATCTCTTTTCCCTTTAGCAGATTCTCTGTGAAAACCTCTACTTCTTTTGCACTGCGTGATAACGAATAATTCAGCATAAAAGGCCTTCTTTCCCGCATCGATCTCCAAACAGAATCATCATATTCTACAAAGCCCACAAATTTTGTATCTACACCTAAATACTTCATTAGAATACTCTTCATGGAGGAACCTATTAATATATCATCACTGCTTCTTATCTTGTTCAATATGAGGTAAAGCTTGAAGTCGGACAGCTCCTTATCTATGATATCCCCTACATATGAAAAGTTATCCCTGATACAATCCATAAGCTCTCTCAGGCTTTTTATATTATATTCTTCCCTTCTTTCCCACATTTGTTCAACAATATCCTTAAAACCATATTCTCTGAGTGACATTCTTAATTTCCTGAACAAAGCATTTTTTATAAAATGATACATATTCTCCACTGATGTTATTTCTGGCTCCAAAATAACAATTTTCTTGTCAGCCATAAGAAAAGTATCGATAGTATTGTTATGACTCCCAGCACCAAGATCAATAATTACATAATGTTTATTTAATTTCATAATATGCCTGAATAACTTGAGCTTTTGAGTGAATTTTATGTTGTCGGAGGCGAGGGAATGAATGTCTCCAGTTATCAAGGACATATTATCTATGCCGGTCTTCACTGCAAGTTTATTGAGAGAAGCCCCCGCCTCAAAAAAGTCTGTCAGAGATTTTTTTGGTCTGCTGATACCGAAAAATGAATGGAGGTTTGCTCCCCCGATATCAATGTCTATTAAGATAACCCTCTTTCCTTTTCCAGCTATATAAGTACCCATGGCACTGGTGACAAAACTCTTTCCCGTGCCACCCTTGCCGCCACCGATTGCCCAAATTTTACCTTCTTTTTCTACCATCAATTTTTCCATATTTTAACCACAACCTTACATTGTATTAAACAATATAAATAAATAAGATATTTGCGTCAACTGCAACTGGGAACGTTCCCTGAGCACAATTGGGGACGTTCCCTAAACGGACACCTTTTATTAGCCAATATAACTGGGAGTGTACGCTGAGGGGACACTCCTAACTAGCAGGGAGCACCCTCAAGAAGCATTTCCAAATCCGAGACAAGCGGTAGCTACATTCGATGCACAAGTTTTGGGAAATAGCCGCAGCGACCATTAAAGAAAGGCCCAGGCTATTTCCTAAAAACTTTTTATAATCACGAAATTTGAAATACCTGCGGAACGTCTCCAATTATTGCAATATGACTCGTTTTATGCTATAAATCGTTTTAAATTTTTGGGCGAGGATTTGCATATGACATTACTTAATTTAATTCCTTTTTCTTTTATTATTGGCTTTTTAGGAGTCCTTTTCGCACTTTTCCTCTATTTTCTGGTCAAAAGATATCCGGTAGGAAACGAAATTATGGATGCAATCGCGGAAGCAATCCATTCAGGTGCTATGGTTTTTTTAAGAAAAGAATACACTTACATTTCAATTTTTGTGGTCATCATTTTCGCAGTACTGTGGAAACTCTTTTCCATCCACACAAGCCTTGCCTTTTTAACAGGAGCCTCCTGTTCTATGCTTGCTGGCTTTATAGGACTTAAAGCCTCTACGCGTTCTGCTGTCCGGTCGACCCAGGGTGCCATTCAGGGTGGAACTCCCGCAGCCTTGACCATTGCTTTTCAGGGAGGAGCTGTGATGGGAATTTCAGTGGCAGCCCTGGGAGTTGCTGGAATCGGCATTTTTTACTTTTTCACAAAAGACCCCTTAATCATCAACGGCTTTGCCATGGGTGCCAGCTCGGTGGCGCTTTTTGCTCGAGTGGGAGGCGGAATCTTTACCAAAAGCGCAGATATTGGCGCAGACCTTGTGGGAAAAGTTGAAGCAGGCATACCCGAAGACGATCCACGCAATCCAGGTGTTATTGCTGATAATGTCGGCGATAACGTGGGAGATACTGCAGGGATGGGAGCAGATCTCGTTGAATCCTATGTTGGCTCTGTCATCGCCTCTATGGCTTTAGGGTCGACCTTAGCTCCTGCCCTCAACTATATGTCCTTACCCTTGCTTCTGATTGTGGTCGGTCTTCTTAGTTCCATCATCGGAGTTTTCTCTATGAATTTTTTAAAGAATATAAGCCCTCAATCTGCCCTGAGGAATGCATATTATATTAGCGGTCTTTTATTCTTAGCTGGGGCTTTTTTCTCCGTAAAGGTTATTCTGGGTGACTTAAACGTTTTTTGGGCAGTTTTGACTGGTATGCTCGCTGGAGTTTTGATAGGACTCGAAAGCGAGTATTTTACTTCTGGCCCCCCGATTAAGACCATAGCCAGAAGAGCCCAAACAGGGAGCGCTCCAGTTATTATAACCGGGCTCGCTATTGGTTTCCAGAGCACTATCCTTCCTCTTCTCACTATTGCAGCCACTATTTTCATCTCCTTTAGATTAGCAGGGCTCTATGGTATAGCTCTCTCGGCAGTAGGCATGCTGGCCACTATCGGTATCGTCATGTCCACAGATTCTTACGGGCCAATTGCGGATAACGCTGGGGGAATAGCAGAAATGTCCAAAGCAGGCCCGAAAATCAGAAAGATAACGGATAAGCTCGACTCTATAGGAAACACTACTGCGGCAATTGGCAAAGGATTTGCTATAGGCTCAGCTGCTCTGACCGCTTTGGCTCTCTTCTCTGCCTTCCAGAAAACAGCAAATCTCAAATTCATAAGCCTGACCAATGTCGAAACAGTCATCGGTCTTCTCATCGGAGCTCTTATGCCTTTTATTATGGCCTCGTTAACGATGAAAGCTGTAGGGAAAACAGCTGATAAAATGGTCCAGGAGATAAGAAGGCAGTTCAAAGAAATAAAGGGTTTAATGGAAGGAAAGGCCAAGCCTGATTCTAACCGCTGCATTGATATTGTAACTCGTGGAGCTTTAGTAGAGATGATTCTCCCCGGCCTCTTAGCCATTGTTGCTCCGCTTGCTGTTGGCTTTTTTATCGGCCCTGAAGCTCTTGGAGGATTTTTAGTCGGAGCCACCTCCACTGGAGTTCTCCTGGGGATATTTATGTCCAATGCAGGAGCCGCTTGGGACAATGCCAAAAAATGGATTGAAGAAGGAAACCTGGGGGGAAAGGGGACAGAAGTTCATGCTGCTTCTGTCATCGGAGATACTGTTGGTGATCCCTTAAAAGATACAGCTGGTCCCTCCATGAATATCCTGATCAAGCTTATGGCAGTGGTCAGCCTAGTTTTTGCCCCCTTGATCATGTAAAAAGTAGCCTGTCCCCTTTTCATTGATATTCTTCCCTAATTCAGTTATAATTCTCGCCTCTTTAGATTTGCCTTAAGTGCAACCGAGACAAAGAAGATGAAAGTAAACGTGTGGAATACTATCCTCCAACTCAGCAAAGAAAGAGGAGTGGAGACAAATGTCATCGTCAATGCCATTGAAGAATCTCTCAAAGTTGCCTCCACTAAATACTTCACCCATAATGAGAAAATCAACATCTCTTTCCTGCCTGAAAAGGGTGAACTAAGAGTCTACACAAACAAAAAAATCAGCGAAAATCCTGAAAATCTGGCCACTGAAATCTCTCTTGAAGATGCAACGGAAATAAATGGCTCAAAAAAAATTGGGAACAATATCGAAATCGATCTCCCTTCAGACATGTTAGGTCGAATAGCAGCCCAAGCGGCCAAGAAGGTCATCTTTCAGAAAGTCAGAGATGCAGAGCAAGAAAAAATTTATGGCATATTCGCTCCTCAACTTGGTCAAATTGTAACAGGTGTCTTAAGAAGATTTGAGCCGAATGAAAATATGATTCTTGAAGTGAATAAAACTGAGGTCCTCCTCCCCTGCCGGGAAAAGCTGATGGATGAACAATTCAAGATAGGAGATAGAGTTAAGGCTGTAATTATCCAGGTTCTGAAAGAAAATAAAGGACCTCAGGTCATTGTTTCCAGGGCTGATGCAAGATTTTTAGCGAAACTCCTGGAATTAGAAATCCCAGAAATAGCAAACGGCAATATTGAAATAATAGATATTGTCCGCCAGCCTGGAGAAAGAGCAAAGGTTGCAGTTCTCACTAAAGAAAAAGACATAGATCCCATCGGAGCCTGCATCGGAGTAAGAGGAAACAGGATCATGGCCCTCAGCCAAGAATTGCAGGGAGAAAAAATTGATATCATCGAGTGGTTAGAAGATCCTATCTTCTATGCCAAAACTGCCCTCAGCCCGGCAAAAGTCGGAAAAGCCTTTATCCTCGATAAAAAAGATAATATTATGCAGGCTGTCGTTTCAAATGATCAGCTTTCCCTTGCTATCGGCAAGAAAGGAATAAATGTCAGGCTTGCTTCGAGGCTAATAGGGTGGAAAATAGAAATCAAGGAAGAGCAAAGCCAAAAGCACATAATTTAAAGAGATAAAAAAATTATGGAAAGTCAAGAAAAGAAAAAAAACGCCAAGCCAAAAGCTAAGACTGTAAAAGCTTCGACAAAAAAAATTCTGCTTCGAGAAGGTCTAAGCTCAAAAGAACTCTCTGGAAAAACAGGAGTCAGCTCTAAAGATATCATCGAAAAGCTTCGGCCACTCGGGTATTCCATAAATGTGAATGATGTTATCAGTGATTCTTTAGTCAAACTTATCTCCGAAGAATTTAACCTTAATATAGAATTAGTTTCCTTCGAGAAAGAAAGGCAAATCCAAGCAGAGAGTGATCCCAAGGAACTGGTTTTAAGGCCCCCTATAGTCACCATAATGGGTCATGTTGACCACGGTAAAACTACTCTTCTGGACGCTATCAGACAATCAAATTTAGTTGCGAAAGAATCCGGAGGTATCACTCAGCACATCGGAGCATACAGAGTCTTTCATAATAACCGCCCCATAACTTTCATCGACACTCCTGGCCATGAAGCTTTCACACAATTAAGAGCTCGTGGAGCACATTTAACTGATATAGTGGTTTTGGTGGTTGCTGCAGATGATGGAGTAATGCCTCAAACAAGAGAAGCAATCAATCACGCTAAAGAGGCAGGCGTTCCTATAATAGTTGCTATTAACAAAATTGACAAAAAAGATGTTGATATTGATAAAGTCAAACAACAATTGTCAAAAGAAGGAATTCTATTAGAAGATTGGGGAGGAGACGTTATCAGCGTGGATGTCTCCGCAAAAGAAAAAACAAACCTGGAAGAGCTTCTGGAAATGATCCTTCTTCTGAGCGATGTTATTGAAATCAAGGCTAATCCTAAAGTCGAGGCACAGGGAGTTGTCCTGGAGGCCCGTCTGGATGCCCAGAAAGGCGCTGTAGCCACAGTTATCATTCTACATGGTATTCTCAGCCAGCGCGATGCCTTTATTTCCGGAACTTGTTATGGAAAAGCCAGAGCCCTCTTTGATGAAAACGGAAAAATGTTGAAAGAAGTAGAACCTTCTATTCCTGTAGAAATTCTTGGTTTCTCTGATGTGCCTGAAGCTGGGGATTCTTTTCAGGTCGTCTCAGATTTAGAAACGGCAAAACAGATCTCTCAATACCGACATTCCAAGGTTAAAAAAGCAGAACCAACAAGGCCTGAGCATCTCACGCTGGATGAACTTTTCAAGAAAATCGAGGTAGGTGAAGTCAAGGAACTTCCCCTTATTATCAAGGCCGATGTCCAAGGTTCAGTTGACGTTCTCACAGAGATCCTTCCCAGCTTAAGCCTTGATCTAGCCACAAAAGTCAGCAAAAAACCTGTTAAAGCTGGCGAAAAGACAGAAGTAAAAAAGGATAAATCCAAAGAAAAAATAGATCGCGAAAAAGTAAAGATAAAGATAGTGCATTCAGGTACTGGTAGCATCACTGAATCCGATGTCCTTCTGGCATCTGCGGCAAACGCTATCATCATTGCCTACAATACCAAACCAGCCCAAAAGATCCTGGGCCTGGCCAAAAAAGAAAATGTAGAAGTCAGAAGCTACAATGTTATTTATGAATTAACTGAAGACATAAAGAAAGCCATGTTCGGCTTATTAGAGCCCACAATAAAAGAAACATCCTTAGGAAAAGCTGAAATAAGGAAAACCTTCCGTATTTCAAAGATTGGAGTCATTGCTGGCTGCTACGTTACTGATGGAATAATAACTCGAAATGCAGAAGCCAGAGTTATCAGGAACGGAGAGGTTGTCCATAAAGGCCGAATTTCCTCTCTTAAACATCTCAAAAACAATGTCAACGAAGTCACTAAAGAATATGAGTGCGGTATCCGCCTTGAAAATTTTAAGGAATTCCAGGAAGGCGACATCATAGAGGCTTTCCTGACCGAAAAGGTTATGCCGGGGCAGCAATAGGCTCTTTATTTCTTCAATGATCATAGGTTTTTTATCTTTAGAGATTTATATTCCCTACTCTCATTCCCTGAAAGAAAAGAGAAAAAGACTATCTAGTCTAAGAAATCGCTTGAAAAATAGATATAATGTGGCTTTTGCTGAGCTGGATTACCACAAAAAGTGGCAACGAACAAAAATCGGCGTGGTGACTCTCAACAACCAAAAGAGGCTTATAGACAGTCTTTTCAGCAAAATCATTGCAGATACAGAGATGAATATAGATGGACATATCATTGAACATCAAATTCATTGTTTCTGAAAAGCGGAAAACGTAAAGAGCAAAAAAGATACGGTATGCGAAACCAATGACCACACGAAGACAGAAAAAAGTTGCCAGCTTAATAAAAGAAGAACTCAGTCGTCTCCTGGTTGAAGAGATCCAGGATTCATCTTCTGGATTGATCACTATCACCAGGGTTGAAATGAGTCCTGATTTGAAAACAGCCCATATCTATCTGAGTATTTTCGGTGGTGAACAAAAAGAGGCAATCCTTGAACTTTTGGATAAAAAAAAAGGATACCTGAGAAAATCTATTGCCTCTAAAGTCAAATTAAAGTATAATCCCTTGCTTATTTTTTCTTTTGACCTAAGCCCTGATTACGAAGCAAAAATTGATAAGCTCTTAGAAAATATACGAAAAGATGAAAAATGATCCTCTAAGCTTAACCACCCAGAAAATACTCGAAAGCCAGCGTATTGTTATCACTTCTCATCTCAGGCCAGATGGCGATTCCATATGTACCAGCCTTGCCTTAGCCTTTATGGTGGAACTCTTAGGAAAAGAAGTAGAGATTATAAATAAGGATAATACTCCGTTTCCTATCAGCCACTTCCCCAATATCGAAAAAATCAAGATCGGACAAATCCCTCCCCAAGGTTTCGATATAGCCATTCTCCTTGAATGTGCTAATGTTTCCCGCTCCGGGCAGGAGAACCTGGATAACTATTTCAAAATTAATCTGGATCATCATCATTCCAATGATTATTATGCGGATATAAATTGGGTTGAACCCGAGGCATCTGCGGTAGCAGAAATGGTTTACAGCCTTGGAGAAAAATTAGATACACGGTTTACTTCTCAGATAGCCAGCCATCTTTATTGTGGGATTGTCTCAGATACAGGATCATTCCAATTTTCCAACACCAACGCAAGATGTTTCGAGGTCTGCCATAAACTACTAGAGTCAGGAGCAAGTTCCATTAAAGTCTCCGAGCTTTTATTCAACAACAACTCTCCAGAAAAAATTACGCTCTTAGGCCAGGTCCTCTCCACATTACAAATGAATAAGAAAGGTAACATTGCCCTGATCACCATGTTCAAAAAAAACTTAGATTCTCTTAACCTCAAAGAAATAGATACTGAAGACATCATTACATTGGCCCGCTCTATCAGAGGAGTGGAAATGGTTCTCTTTTATAAAGAAATTAAGAAAGATACCTTCAGGGTCAGTCTCAGGTCAAAAGGAGGGGCTAACGCTGCTTTTATTGCTGAGCATTTTGGCGGAGGTGGTCATCTTCACGCAGCAGGCTTTACTGTCACTGGCAAATACGACAGATTAATAAAAGAAATTCCTGAAACAGTTGATAAACTCTTGAAAGAGCAAGAAAGAATCAAGACTAAGAATGATCAGAAACTTACTGAGTCATACTAAGTTATGGACGGGCTTATCCTCGTAGATAAACCACAAAACTTCACGTCCCACGATATCGTCCTCAATATAAGAAACATTCTAAACATCAAGAAGGTCGGACACTATGGCACGCTGGATGCCTTATCCTCCGGCTTGATGCTTCTTGCCTTAGGAAAAGCTACAAGGCTTTTTCCTTTCTTTTCTACTACAGATAAAGTCTATGAGGGACTAATAAGATTGGGATTTTCCACTGATACATATGACTCTGCTGGAAAACCCACTTCATCAGAAGAGAAGAACTATCCCCAAAAGGACAATCTTTTAAAAGCTATGAAAAAATTCGAGGGCGAGATTCAGCAGCTCCCTCCCCCCTATTCTGCAAAAAAATATAAAGGAAAACCTTTGTATGCATTAGTGAGGGAAAAAAAAGAATTTGAATTAAGACCAAGTAAAGTCTTTATCCATTTTTTTCAATTAATAAAATACAATCCTCCCCTTCTAGAATTTAAGGCGAAATGCTCATCTGGAACTTATATCCGTTCTCTCGCTCATGACTTAGGGGAGGGCCTGGGATGCAGAGCTCATCTCTCCGAACTTATCAGAACAGATGTGGGAAATTTTAACATAAAGGAGAGTCGCTCCATTGGAGAAATAAAAGGGCTGGCTGATGCAGGAAAGATTGATGAGTTTCTCATTCCTTTTGAATCACTCCTTCCTGAATTTCCTAAAATTATCCTCAAAGAGAGAGGCTCTGCTCTGGTCAAAAATGGCAATTTGGTTTCTCCTGAAAATATCCAGAAAATAATTCTTGATGAATCTTCTTCTGCTGATATCTCTCCTAAAGGAGAGGGAGTATTCAGGATGTTTAGTCTTGAAGGAAAATTTCTTGCTTTAGCCAAAAAAATGCCTGAAAAAAGTTGCTTCCATCCTTTCTTGGTCATTGACTCAAAGGAAGCAAATCAATAAATTAAAAGAAATGAAAAAAAGAGAATTGTTTGCTTCCCGCTGGGGAATTATTTTTGCCGGCCTGGGAATGGCTGTGGGCACCGGAAATATATGGCGTTTTCCACGAATTGTCGCCCAACAGGGAGGAGGAGCGTTCCTCATTCCCTGGATTCTTTTCCTTTTCCTCTGGTCCATTCCTCTCCTTATAATTGAAATATCCATAGGCAAGAAAACCCGGTCGGGAGTAATCGGATCTTTCGGAAAACTCATTGGCAAAAATTATGCCTGGATGGGAACATTTGTCACCTTTGTCACTACAGCCATCATGTTTTACTATGCAGTAGTTACTGGCTGGTGCCTTAAATATTTCCTGGCGACATGCTTCCAGGACTTAATCAAAAAGGACTCGTTGG
>JAUWJP010000295.1 GCA_030607635.1 Candidatus Aminicenantota bacterium | reverse complement strand
TCAAAAGTCTGAGCAACAAGAGAAAGATTCAAGACTATAATGATAGCCAGAAAGAGGACCAGTTTCAGATAAAGTCTTTTTTTTAGATTCATGCTTTTAGCCTCCTTTCGTCTTTTTCAGTCCCAGGTCTTCAAGCTGCTTTGGATCTGCTTCTGCTGGCGAACCCGTGAGCAAACACATGGCACTCGTTGTTTTGGGGAAGGGAATGACATCTCGGATAGATTCTTCACCAGCCAGAATCATCACAATCCTATCAAATCCCAGGGCAATACCACCATGAGGAGGAGTTCCGTAAAGAAGGGCCTCCAAAAAAAAGCCAAACTTTTCCTCGACTTCTTCTTGGCTCAAACCGAGAAGTTTGAATACCCTCTTTTGAAGCTCCGGGTCATGAATTCGAATAGAACCTCCTCCAATCTCAACACCATTAAGGACCAGGTCATAAGCCTTGGCTCTTACCTTAGACGGCTCTTTCTCAAGGAAAACCAGATCATCCTCATGTGGGGAGGTGAAAGGGTGATGCATGGAGAGAAGCCGCTTTTCCTCCTCGTTCCGCTCGAAGAGAGGAAAATCTGTAATCCAGGCGAATTTGAAGGTCTTTTTGTCCTTTTCTTGGCGCAAGTCTGGCTTATCCGTTCCGAATTTTTCCATGCTCTCTTTGTAGGTTAAGCGGGGAAATGGAATATCTATCTTTGTCCCTATAATTTCAAAAACAGAGGCCATCATTGCTTCAACCAAATCGAATATATCCTCCGGCTCTGCAAAGCTCATTTCTATATCGACCTGGGTAAATTCAGGCTGGCGGTCAGCTCTTAAATCTTCATCACGAAAACAGCGAACGATCTGAAAATAGCGGTCAAACCCAGAAATCATCAGAATCTGTTTGATAAGCTGAGGAGATTGAGGAAGAGCATAAAACCTTCCTTTGTACATTCGGCTGGGCACGAGGTAGTCTCTGGCTCCCTCAGGAGTAGATTTCGTTAAGAAAGGCGTCTCTATCTCGAAAAAGCCATTTTTGCTCATAAAATTGCGGATGCAGAGTGCTGCTTGATGCCTGAGCTTAATATTACGCTGCATAGAGGGTCTTCTCATATCCAGATATCTGTATTTAAAGCGGAGTTCTTCTGCCGCCTGAGGAGGATCGGCAATAACAAAGGGCGGAATCTTAGATGTGCCAATAATTTTTAGTTCTTTGGCCTCGACCTCTACATCTCCGGTAGGAAGCTGGGGGTTTCGGGATCTTTCTGCCCTCTTCTTAACCACTCCTTTTATGCCCACCACATTTTCCATCTTAACCTTCTTCGCCTCATCCAAGAGTGCTCCCTCAGAAAAAAGAACAACAACCTGAACCACCCCCTCTCTATCTCTAAGGTCAATAAAGACTAGATTTCCTATATCTCTTTGCCTGTGAACCCAACCCAGAAGAGTCACTTCCTTTCCCGCATGCTCTGAGCGGAGCTCTCCACAGTAGACTGTTCGTCGCCACCTTGTTGATTTGTCAGTCCCCATTTTTTCCATCCTTATCAGGCAGAGGTAGATCCTCTAAGAAGACTCTCTGATGATTTTGAGGATTTCATCTTGAGTTCCCTCCACCTGCAAACCAGAAGCCATGTTCTTCAGCTTATATTTCCCTTCCTTAATCTCTTCTTCGCCGATAATCAAAACCCAGGATGCTCCCAATTTATTGGCTCGACTCATCTGGCTTTTTATGCTTCGTTCCTTGTATTCAATGAGGCACTCCACACTCTCTCTCCTCAAAAACTGGACTGCTTTCATCCCTGCTCTCTTAGACTCATCTCCTAAGTAGGCTAAATAAAGGAATTCGCCCTTCTCCTCTGTAAAGGGAACAACCGAGATCAACCTTTCTAAACCCATGGCAAAACGGATTGCACAAAGGTCGGGACCTCCAAAATCCTGCATCATATCATCGTATCTTCCCCCGCCAATGAGCGCATTCTGGGCCCCCAGCTTGGAGGAGACGATCTCAAAAGTCGTCTTCGTGTAATAATCTATGCCTCGAACCAGGCGCGGTTCGACTTTATATTTCATCCCATAAAAAGCCAGGTAATCACAAAATCGGTTGAAATGATCCTCACACTCCTGGCAGAGATAATCTGTAATCTTAGGAAAAGTTTTAGCCACTTCACGGCAGGTTTCTATTTTGCAGTCAAAAATCCTCAAAGGATTTAACACAACCTTTCTCTTACAGTCCGGACACAGATCGCGACTTGCTTCCTCTGCCTTGCTTCTCAAATCTTTTATATAAGAAGGTCGGCATTTCTTACAGCCAACGGAATTCACAAGGTTTTCTGTATCAGAAACCTTAAGTTCTCTGAGCAGGTAATTCGCCATCTCCACAATCTCAGCATCTAGGGCCGGATCCTCTTCACCAAACACTTCGATATCCACCTGATGAAACTGACGGTAACGCCCTTTCTGCGGCTTGTCGTAGCGGAACATCGGGCCAATACAATAAAATCTCAAGCGTTCAGGCTGGAGATACAGGTGATTTTCGATGATGGAGCGGACCACAGAAGGAGTGTATTCTGGCCGCAGGGTTAAAGAGCGCCCCGCCTTATCTTTAAAAGTGTACATTTCTTTGATAACGAT
>JAUWJP010000118.1 GCA_030607635.1 Candidatus Aminicenantota bacterium | reverse complement strand
TGGTTTTCCTTCTGTAAAGACCCTCTTTAAGAACCTGCCAGTGTGAGAATTTTCTGCTTCCGCCACTTTTTCTGGAACACCCTGAGCAACAATCCAGCCTCCTTTTTCACCTCCTTCCGGACCTAAATCTATAATATAATCACAATACTTGATAACATCAAGATTATGCTCAATAATTACCACAGTATTACCCAATTCCACCAACTCTGAAAGAACTTCGAGAAGCTTGCGAACATCATCAAAATGGAGACCGGTGGTAGGTTCATCCAGAAGATACAGAGTCTTCCCTGTATCTTTCCGGCTCAGCTCCTTGGTCAGCTTGATTCTCTGAGCTTCTCCCCCTGAGATAGTAGGAGCTGGCTGACCCAATCTGATGTAACCTAAACCTACTTTTTTTAATGTTCCCATCTTCCTCTTCAGAATCGGAACAGCCTTCAAATATTCATATGCTTCATCGACAGTCATATCCAAATAATCCGCAATATTATTCCCCTTATACCGGACAGAAAGAGTCTCCGTATTGTAGCGTTTTCCTCCGCAACGGTCGCAGGTTACAAAAACATCGGGTAAAAAATGCATCTCAATTTTTCTGACCCCTGCTCCTCGACATTCCTCACATCGTCCTCCAGGAAGATTAAAACTGAAACGGCTTGCCGAATACCCTCTCATTCTTGACTCCGGAGCACGAGAAAAAAGTTGCCTCAGAGGGGTGAAGAGCCCTGTATAAGTGGCTGGGTTTGACCGAGGCGTTCGACCGATGGCCTTCTGATCGACGGAGACGACTTTGTTAATTTGATCAATTCCTGAAATAGCCTTGTGTTTTCCAGGCCTTTGTTTAGCTTTGTAGAATATGTTCAAAAGTTTTTTGAAAAGAATATCGTAGACAAGAGTACTCTTCCCTGAACCCGAAACCCCTGTGACTCCTGTCATAACTGAGATCGGAATCCGAGCATCGATATTTTTCAAATTGTGCTCTGCCGCTTTTAAAATCACAAGCCAGCCTTTTGGCTTTCTCCGCTTTAAAGGAACAAGGACACATTTTTCCCCTCTAAGATATTTCGCAGTCAGAGAAACTGGAGAGGAAAGGATGAGATCTAAATTTCCTTCAACTACTTTAAATCCTCCTCCTTCCCCAGCGCCAGGGCCTAAATCCAGGATGAAATCAGCTGAGCGAATCGTCTGTTCATCATGTTCAACAACAATTATAGAGTTCCCCTGATCTCTGATTTCTCTCAACAAGGAAATCAAACGGCGGTTATCTCTCTGGTGAAGGCCTATGGTAGGCTCATCCAGGACATAGAGTATGCCTCTCAGGCGAGCGCCAACCTGTGCAGCCAGACGAAGGCGCCGAGCTTCACCGCCCGAGAGAGAAGCGGTCGTTCGGGATAACTGGATGTATGGCATTCCCAGTTCAACTATGATTTCAAGGCGTGAAAGAATCTCCTTTTGTATTCTTGAAGCGATCAGTTCTTCAGAAGAGGAAAGCTTAAAAGTAAAAAGTTCATCAGTCAGCTTTCCTACGGGCAGGGAAGTCAGCTCATAAATATTCCAGTCTCCTACTTTCACAGCCAGACTTTCTTTCTTCAGCCGGCCTCCTTCACAAAGGGGGCAGACTTCATCTGTAAGACCCACTTTACCCCGCACGTCCAATACGGTTTCAAAGCCAAGACCATGGCAACGAGGGCAGGCTCCGTACGGGCTGTTGAAGGAAAAATTCCGGGGCTCAAGCTCTGGAAGACTGATCTCACAAAAAGGACATAGCAAGTTTAGAGAGTAGTAAATTTCTTTTCCTTCTTTTCTTATCAACAAGAGGTCCCCGCTGGCAATCTCAAGGGCTTTGTCCACTGCTTCCTTTAATCTTCTTTCTGAAGCGGAAGAAACTTTTATTTCGTCGATCAAGATATCGATGTTGTGTTTTTTTGTCTTCTTCAGTAAAATTTTCTCCTCAACTTCCCTGAACTGACCGTCCACCCGAAAACGAAGAAAACCTTTTTTTCTAAGCTTCTCGAAAAGACGCTGGTATTCCCCTTTGCGTCCTTTAACCACTGGGGAAAGAATTTTAACTTTTTCGCCAGAGGAAGTATCAAAGATTCTCTTCAAGATTTGCTGAGGAGTCTGAGAGCTCACCTTTCTTCCGCATCGAGGACAGTGAGGGGATCCTACTCTGGCGAAAAGAAGCCTTAAAAAATCATAAATCTCTGTGACTGTCCCAACCGTAGACCGGGGATTTGAAGAGATCGTCCTTTGGTCGATTGAAATGGAAGGAGAAACACCTTCAATGGACTCCATTTCCGGCTTTTCCATCTGCTCAATATACTGGCGAGCATAAGCTGAGAGGCATGCGATGTAGCGGCGCTGTCCTTCAGCATAGAGAGTGTCAAAGGCAAGAGAGGACTTTCCAGAGCCGCTCGGCCCAGTGATGACAATCAATTTATTGCGCGGCAGGTTTATATCGATTTTCTTTAAATTATGCTGGGCTGCCTTCTTTATTCTAATCTCTTCTATCATAAGATTTTATTTTATCATATTGTAAGATAGCCTGGCGAATAAAAACGCAGTTTTCGCAGTTTCTGTTGACCGTTTCCTGGTAAAAATAATAATATAGGAATGGGTTTTCGGAGATTCTGGTTAAGTTAACATGAGTAGAGAGGAAAATTTACTTAAATCCTTAGAATTATTAAAAGAAATTGGCGTCAAAAATGACTCCATCCGGACCATAAAACATATCCCTGCCCAAGAAGGACAATACTGCGAGTATCCTTCCGATGTCCACCCTGCTCTTGCTGACGCCCTGAAAGAAAAAGGATTTTTAAAGCTCTACACGCATCAGCATCTTTCATGGCGCTTGCTCAAGGAAGGAAAAAACATTGTTGTTGTCACTCCAACGGCTTCAGGAAAAACGCTTTGTTACAACCTCCCAGTGCTTGAGGCAATCCTTAAAAATCCCTCAAGTCGTGCGATCTATCTTTTCCCCACAAAAGCTCTTTCCCAGGATCAGAAGACTGAGCTCAATGAAACAATCAAACATCTTGGGGGAGAAATCAGGATTTTCACCTATGACGGCGACACTCCCCAGGATGCAAGAAAAGCCATAAGAGCTCGCGGACACATCATCCTGACCAATCCCGATATGCTTCACGCCGGAATATTACCTCATCACACAAAGTGGATTAAACTCTTCGAAAATCTAAAATACATAGTGATCGATGAGCTTCACAATTATCGCGGTATCTTTGGCAGCCATCTGGCAAATATCCTGAGAAGACTGAAGAGAATCGCTAAATTCTACGGCGCCCAACCCCAATTTATCCTCTGTACAGCCACCATCGCTAATCCTCTGGAGATGGCAGAAAAAATGACAGAAGAGCCGGTCTCCCTTGTTGACAACAACGGCGCTCCTCGCGGAGAAAAATATTTTATCTTCTTCAATCCGCCGGTGGTCAATAAGTTCTTGGGTATTCGCCGTTCCTATGTCAATGAATCGCGGCGAATCGCTTCTCTCTTCATCAAAAACGACCTTCAAACCATCGTTTTTGCTAAGAGTCGTCTAATCACCGAAATCTTGGTGACCTATCTTAAAGACGACATCGAAAAGACAATCAAGAACCAAGGCCTCATTCGTGGATACAGGGGAGGATATCTTCCCTTAAAGCGAAGAGAAATCGAAAAGGGTTTAAGAGAGGGAACAATAAAGGGTGTTATCTCTACTAATGCCTTAGAATTAGGAATTGATATCGGAAGTCTTGATATTGCCGTGCTTGCAGGCTATCCAGGCACAATATCAAGCACCTGGCAGAGGGCAGGACGGGCCGGTCGTAAAACAGGAAAATCAGCTGCAGTTTTAGTCGCTTCAAGCGCCCCCATAGACCAGTTCATCATCAATCACCCGGATTACTTCTTCTCAAAAAATCCAGAGAAAGCTTTGATTAATCCGGATAATCTGTCTATTCTTGTCAGCCATATCGAGTGTGCAACCTTTGAGCTTCCCTTTGCCGAGAAAGATAAATTCGGAGGTGTTGAAATCGGGGAAATCCTCAAATTTCTTGAAGAGGAGAAGCTCGTTCATCATTCAAAAGATAAATGGTTCTGGACATCTGATGCTTATCCTGCCGATGGTGTCAGCCTGAGGAGCATAAGTTCCGATAATTTCGTGGTTGTGGATACAAGTAAAAAAACAAGAGTCATCGCTGAAGTTGATTTTTCTTCTGCGCTAACAACCTTGCATCCAAAGGCCATCTATATGTGTGAGGGAGATCAATACTTTGTGGATAAGCTCGATTATGATCAGAGAAAAGCTTATGTCAAAAAAACAGACGTCGATTATTTCACAGATGCCATAGACTACACTAAAATCAAAATCCTTGATGTTTTTGATAAAAAGAGCCTGGAGAAATGTTCCATTTCCCACGGCGAGGTGCATGTTGCTACACAGGTTGTCGGCTTCAAAAAAATAAAATTCTACACCTCGGAAAATGTAGGTGCAGGAGATTTAAGCCTTCCTGAAAACGAAATGCACACTACAGCCTACTGGTTGACCATACCTTCTGAATTCTTCCATTCCCTTCCTTTTTCCACAGAACAAAAGATAAACGGTCTTTTCGGCGTGGCTTATCTTCTCCATCATGTCTCGCCTCTGTTTATGATGTGTGACCTCCATGATGTCGGCGTATCCATCGGTGACAATACAACAGGAAAGTCAGTCCCCCCGCGTAACATTCCCTCTAAAATAACCCAAGGTGAAGAACGGCCTGACTTCACAGATATCGCCTTCGAACCGAATATTTTCATCTTTGACAACTTTCCTGGAGGGATAGGTTTAAGCCCTTCTCTTTTTGAACTGGAAAAAGAGCTCCTTAAACACTGTCAGAAAACGATCACAGCCTGCCCCTGCAAGGAAGGATGTCCCTCGTGCGTAGGGCCTACTAAAGAAAGCGGCAAACAAGCCAAGCAAGCCGCACTGGAAATACTTATAAGTCTAATTTAATCCCCTATTGATGCGAAGAATATAGAGGCAAAAAGCAAGACTTGACCCTGCTTATGAAAGTTTTAAAGGTCTGATCTCACTTTTTATGTTTATTTTTTTAAAAAGATGAACTTTTCTTGACAATTTATTTTTATTGATAATAATTAAGATAAAAAAAGCTTCAAGGAAAAGCAAAAATGCCAAAAAACAAAGAAATACTCGAAGATCCAGCTCCAATCATCGAAGATGTTGAAAATCAATTAGAGCAAATTTTCAAAAAGAAAAAACAGGAAATAGAGAAGGAGCTTGAAGGAAAGATTCAACAGGAGAAAGAAGACGCGAAAAAGAAGGTGAATCAAGTTGAAAAGGAGCTTGAGGATGAAAAAGAGGCTTTGATAAATTATCGAACTTCACTTGCTGAGTTTGAAAATAATAAGGCAGATACCAAAAATCAGATAAAAGAACATATTGACAAGGCGGTTCAATCCTTGACAGAAATAGAAACTCTGACTGCCCAAACACTCGAAGAGCTAAAAAAAGTTGGCGATTTGAACCAGAAGCTTGAGGAATTCCGTCTTGCGACTGAAGAAAAAACCACCATTTTGAAAAAAGATCTTGAAGAAAAATTCGGAATTTTGGCTGAAGACCTGGAGATAAAAGAACTTGAAGATGTTGATTTGAAGCGAGAGCTGGCAAAACTGAAGAAGATTAAAGAACTGTTAGGTCCGAAAGAGACACCCGAACCTGTAACAAGGAGAACAAAAGAAAAAAGAAAAGCCGAAGAGGAAATTGAAGGATCAGAGGTGAGCAAAGAAGATGAACTTCATGTTGAGAAACCAAAGACGGATGAAGCTGAGGAATCCTCTTTATCTGAGGAGAATGAGGCAAAAGACAAGGAGCCA
>JAUWJP010000033.1 GCA_030607635.1 Candidatus Aminicenantota bacterium | reverse complement strand
CATCCATATTTCTAATATCTCCTGGAAAAAAATAAAACATCCTTCTGAAAAGCTAAAAGCTAATGAAGAAGTGGAAGCCATCATTTTAAACATTGATGTGGAAAAGCAAAAATTATCGCTGGGCATTAAGCAGCTAGAAGGCGATATTTGGGAGGATTTTTTCAATCGACAAAAGCTAGGAGACCTTGTTAAAACCAAGATCGTCCGCCTAACTGATTTTGGAGTTTTTGTTGAAATTACTCCAGGAATTGAAGGGATTGTTTTCCTTTCAGAGCTAGACGAACAGAAAATTGAAAAGCTAGAAGAGGCTTTTTCCCGAGGAGAAGAAAGAATTGCAAAAATCATAAAATTGAATCCTAAGGAGAAAAAAATATCACTCAGCTTTAGACAAGCTCACTTAGAGCTCCAAAAGTTAGAGTATCAAAAATATCTTGAGAGCCAAGATAGTAAGCTCACTCTGGGGGATGTCTTTAAGGATCATTTCAAACAAATTCGATCTCAAAAAAAAATAGAGGAAAAGGTAAAGAAAAAGGTAGAGAAAAAAGTAAAGGAAAAAGTAAAGGAAAAAGTAGAGAAAAAGGTAGAGAAAAAAGTAAAGGAAAAAGTAGAGAAAAAGGAGGAAAAAAGATGATTAAAGCCGACTTAATCAACAAAATTTCAAAAGAAATGAACATTTCCAAGCAAGAGGCAGAAGCAGGCGTAAATCTTTTTTTTCAGACTATAAAAGAAGCGATCTTGAAGGGAGAAGAAATAGAATTAAGGGGTTTCGGAAGTTTCCGCTTCAGACAAAGAAATTCACGCTCAGGAAGAAATCCTCGAACCGGTGAACCAGTTCATGTTCCTCCTAAGAAGGTTTTGTACTTTAAGCCGAGTAAAATCCTAAAAAACCTGATAAATAGTAAATAATGGAATATATCTCTGCTCCTTGGAGAAAAGAATACGTCAGACGATTATCCAAAATGAGCGGATGCATTTTTTGCCAAGCTCTTAAATCAAAAGACGACAGAGGAGCGTTCATCCTTTTTAGAGGCGCTCACAACTTCATTGTGTTGAATAAATATCCTTATACGGTTGGCCACCTGATGATTGTTCCTTACAAACATATTTCTTCATTCGAGCGCGCAAAAAAAGAATCGACTGATGAGATGACAGATCTCCTCAAATTGAGCCTGAGGGCTCTGAGAAAGAAATATTGTCCTCAAGGCTTCAACACCGGTATGAATTTAGGCAAGTGTGCCGGGGCAGGTGTTACCGATCATTATCATCTACATGTGATACCGCGCTGGACCGGAGATTCGCATTTTATGCCTATCGTGGGCGAAACAAAGGTGATGATAGAGAATCTCGAAATGACATACGACCGGCTCTTTCCTCTTTTTCAGAAAGCAAAATTAGGCTCATAAAAAATTGAGGTTCAAAATAGCTTTCCCTTTATGACGGAAGAGGGAAGTAAACTTTCAAAAAAGAAAAAAGAGGAAAAATGAATTTTGAGCTCACAGAGGATCAAAAGCTACTTAAAGCCATGGTCAGGGATTTTGCCCAAAAGGAGATTGAACCTAAAGTAAAAATCTTAGAAGATACCCACGAATTTCCTCATGAATTTTTAGATAAGTTGGGAAAACTAGGAATCCTGGGTATGACTATTCCCTCAGAATATGGAGGTACAAAAACAGACCACATATCCCTGATTCTTGCCCTTGAAGAAATCGCTCGGGCATCTCCTTCACTAGCCGTTATTGTCAGTGTTCATTGTTCGCTCTTTTGCTACTCCATCATGAAGTTTGGAAATAAGACCCAGAAGGAAAAATATCTTCCAAAAGCGGCCAAAGGGGAGATGCTGGGAGCTTTTTCTTTGACTGAGCCAGGAGCAGGTTCAGATGCGAAAAACCTTAAAACGAAATCGATAAGGGAAGGTGACTTTTATATTTTAAACGGGACAAAATCATGGGTTACTGCTGGAAGCAAAGCAGATGCCTCTATTATTTTTGCCTCGACAGAGGTTAAACCAGGCGTGAAGAAACTGAATGCGTTTATCGTAGAGAAAAATTTTCCAGGATTTTTAGCCTCCAAGATTGAAGAAAAGATGGGGCTGCATTCTTCTTTAACTGCGGAATATGTCTTGGAAGATTGTCAAGTTCCTGCAGGAAATCTTTTAGGAGAAGAAGGAAAAGGAGCAGCTATTGCCTTCCATTGCCTTGACGGCTCAAGGATCGGCTTTGCTGCTCAAGCCGTTGGTCTCGCTGATAAGGCTATAGAAGAGGGAGTTAAATATGCCCAACAGAGAGAAGCCTTCGGTAGAAAAATTTCCGAATTTCAGGCTATTCAATTCATGATTGCTGATATGAGTACACTAAGAGATGCGGCTCGATTGCTAGCATACAAGGCTGCTGATTTAATCGATAAAGGGAAACCCTATACCAAAGAATCCTCCATGGCCAAACTCTTCGCTTCAGAAGCCGCGAACAAAATTGCCTATCAAGCTTTACAAATTCACGGAGGCTATGGATACTCAAAAGAATTTTTAATTGAGCAACTTTATAGAGATGCCAGAGTTTTCTCTATCTATGAAGGTACTTCTGAGATTCAGCGTCTGGTCATCTCTCGATATTTATTAGAAGAATGTTGATTTGTTTAGATGCGAAAAAAAGGAGACAGGCTACTTTTTCTACATGAACTGTCCCCGGAAAAAAAGGAGACAGGCTACTTTTTCTGTAAGAAAGAAGACAGTGATTAATCGTGGACAAGACATTAGAAAAAGGGGCCTGTCCCCATATTGTACTGTCCCCACATTCTATGAGACAAAATTAAGGTGAGATCATGTTAAAAGCAATGCGAAAAAACGTAAAGAAATTGTCTCCCTTCCTATGGCTTGTTATTGCTGCCTTTATTATTACTATTTTTGCAGTATGGGGAGGAGCTGGCCGTTTGGGAGAAACAAGAGCAACAGGGGCTATTGTCACAATAGGGAAAGAGAGGATTTCCGCGGATCTTTACGTCCAGAATCTAAGGCAAAGACTTGAGGGATTAAAAAGAGAGTTTCAAGACCTCGATAGTAAACTCATCCAGCAGCTCAATATTCCTAGACAAGTCCTCGAGCAGATCATCCAACAAACCCTTCTCTCTCAAAAAGCTCAAGAATTAGGAATAGATGCTTCTTCGGAAGAAATTCGAGAAAAAATTATCGGTTATCCTGTCTTTCAAAGGGAGGGAAAATTCATCGGGTTTGAAGAATACAAGAGAATTCTGGAATGGAACCGGATTTCCATCTCAGAATTTGAAGAAAGCCTCAAAAAAGATATTATCCTCAACAAAGTCATGAAAGTCCTCACGGCTGGAATCACTCTTACCCCTGAAGAACTTTGGGAAAGCTATAAAAACAGGAACGAATCCGCCAAGATGGAATTTGTCATCCTTGAAACTGAAAAGATAGAGCTGAAAGAGGAACCCCTTTCAAGCGAAATTAAGGAATACTTTGAAAAGAACAAAGAAAAATACAAAATCCCTGAAAGAAGAGAAGCTGCATTTGTCTTTCTCAAACCAGAAGACATGAAAGCAGCAATCGAACTGACTGATTTTGATATAGAAAAATACTATAAAGAAAATGAATCACAGTTCAAAGATCCTGAAAGATTGAAGGCAAGTAGAATCTATCTCCCTTATGATGAGAAAGAAAAAGAGCTTGTTTTGGCAGAAGCCCAGGGAATTTTAGAAAAAATTAAAGGCGGCGAAGATTTCGGTAATTTAGCAAAAAAACATTCCAAGGATAATAAAGCAAATAACGCCGGGGACTGGGGTCTTTATGAGTGGCAAACATTATCCTCTAGGGAGAAGACAGAAATTGAGAAACTTTCTGAGGGGGAAGCTTCTGGCGCTGTAGAACTTGAAGAAGGGATTTCTATCCTTAAAGTCACAGAAAAAAAGCCATCGCGGATAAAGCCTCTTGAAGAAGTCCAAGAAAGAATAAAAAGTGCCGTCGAGGACCAGGAAGCCAGAGAGATGGCTGAGGAGAGAATTAACAGATTAGAAAAAAGGGCAAGAAAAGAAAAAAGCCTTAGTGCAGTCGCTCAAATAATTGGCTTTGAATTAAAAAATACGGGCCTTCTCAAAGAGGGAGAGACCATAGAAGACATTGACTCTGCAGGCACTATAAGCACAACTCTTTTCGAACTCAAAGAAAAGGAAATGTCTTCCCCTATCTATACATACAAAGGTGTGGGAATTGCCCAACTCGAAAAAGTTGAACTTCCTCGCCAAGCTAACTTTGAAGAAGTGGAAAAAGAAATCAAAGAAGAATTCATGGCTTTAAGAAAGAAAGAGAAAGCCTTGGAAAAAATGAAAAAAGTCAAGGCAGAACTCAAAAAAGCAAGCCTTGAGAGCCTGGCCGAAAAACATGGCCTTGAGTACAACACTGCCGAAGAACACAAACGGGGACAGTATCTAAGCGTTATCGGAGAAAATTCGAAAATCGATGAGCTCGCTTTTTCTCTTCCTTTAAAGGAAGGAAGCGAACCCGTCGAGTTTGAAGAAGGTTATGCCCTGATTAAAATACTGGACAGGAAAGAAGTGACCCAAGAAGACCTTGAGAAAGATAAGGAAACAGAAAAAGAAAATTTGCTACAGGCAAAAAAGAACAAATTCTTCCAATCTTATATGTTCAAATTAAGAGAAGAAAAAAAAGTTAAGATAAAATACGACGTTTTCCTTAAGATTAATTCTGATGTCCTCTCCAGGTACGGAGGAGAAGGATAGCGGGATCAGACCTTTTAAAGATTTGATCCCAAGAATATAATATCTAAGATAAGAGCTTTTACTCTTTTCTCCAGAGCTTCTCTGAATTTATCCACAGTTTCTGCAAATTCCCCCGCTAAATAATCAGTGATGTACATAGGCTCCCCTATTTTGACTCTAATCTTAGCCGGAACTAGAAAAGGAACCTGGGTTCCTAACATGGCTATGGGGGGTACAGGAACAGAGATTCCCTCCTCTTTATACATGTTATAGGAAAGGACGGAAGCTCCTCTCTTGAAATAACCCACGTAAGGGTTGGGATTCTTTTCCATCACCCGGCCCAGGCCCTGAAGCGTGATGATCGCTTTTCCTTTTTTTAGATATTCTTGACATTTCTCCATAGCCATTCTTTTTCCCTGGCTTAAATCCACAGGAATAGTCCCCACTTTTGCGGCGTTGGCTGAAACATAGTTGACAACAAGGGACTTTAGGGGGCTGAGGACTAAATCCAGCAAGCGACCAACGTTTTTCTGATGTATCTTTAGATGACGTCTTATAAGATAATCGAGTTCCTCTTTATTGAATATCATCCTGTTGGCTGTAAAAAAAGTCCGCCGAGGAATGATTTTTAATAAAGTGGCGATATCTTTATACGTCCCGATATGATTGCCAACTATAATATTAGGCCCTCCTTTGACAAAATTCTCTTTCCCCATTATCTCAATTTTTTTGCCAAGGAGGGCAAAACTACTTGCTCCCCTAATAATAGGCTCTCGTTTTTTTAATTCTTCTTCGATGGTTGCCATTTCACCAGTTCTTGATTCTCATTTTATACGAATTAAAATCCCACTGCAAGGATGAAAGCATCATAGATATCTCCTATCATCAGGATGAGATTGCCACGCTCCCCTCCCCATTTATAAAAAGAGCGTGGTCGCCCGCGATGTAACGCATTAGTATAAACTGCATTTGTATGAGTAAAGGCAAAAAGCAAGACAGGATCCCAGCTATATGACCCTATAAAAGTTTGAAAAGTCTGCCCCCGACTTGAACTCAACTTGAAAATGGGAAAAAATCATGATAATTTAGCCTTAAAAAAAATTACTCAAAAGTCTCTCTTAAAAAGTTTATTAAGAAGGAGGAAAAGATGATGATCCTAATTCACCAAGGGCAGGTTTTTGCACCTGAGCCTTTGGGTAAAAAAGATATTTTGATCATGGGGAGCAAAATTGGTGCCATAAAAGAACCAGGGCAGATTAGGATTGAAGGATTGGATGTTCAAGTAGTCAACGCCTCGGAAAAGATTGTTATACCTGGATTTGTGGACAGCCATGTCCACATATTGGGTGGAGGCGGGGAAGGAGGACCAGCTACAAGAGCACCCGAAATAACCATAGAAGATATCGTCTCGAGCGGAGTCACGACTGTCATCGGCTGCTTGGGAACTGATGGGACAACGCGCCATATGCAATCTCTTCTGGCTAAAGCAAGAGGTCTTGATGCGGAGGGAATCACAACTTATATCTATTCTGGATCCTATCAAATTCCAGTCGTAACACTCACAGGAAGTATTCGTTCTGATCTCATCCTCATCGATAAAGTAATCGGAGCAGGAGAAATAGCTATTTCTGACCACCGCTCTTCCCAGCCCATCTTTGCCGAAATCGCCCGCCTTGCAGCTGAATGCAGGGTCGGGGGAATGCTCGGAGGAAAAGCAGGGATTCTCCACTTCCATTTGGGCGACGGACCTCGCAAATTAGAGATGCTCTTTAAATTGATAAAGGAAACAGAAATTCCTCCCACTCAAGTCATTCCAACTCACGTCAACCGCAACAGTGAACTACTGGAGGAAGCAATCAAGTTTATCCTTCAAGGAGGTTATATCGATCTAACAGCAGGCGCCGAGCCTGAAGCAAAGGATAATGGTGGAATTAGTATAGCAGCAGCAATCAAACTGTGCCTTAAAAAGCAGGCTCCCCTCACTCATGTCACAGTAAGTTCAGACAGCAACGGAAGTATGCCTGTTTTCGACAAAAAGGGAAACCTTATCGGCCTGACTATTGCAACCGAGAAAAGCCTCCTAGAAAATTTCCGTTTTTTAGTGCGACAAAAAATTCTGAGCCTCCAGGATGCTCTGAAGCTGTTTTCTACTAATCCTGCCACATTTTACAAACTCAACCAAAAAGGAAAGATCAAAGTCGGAAGAGATGCTGATATAATTTTATTCGATAAAGACTTTAATCTAACAGATTCTTTTGCTATGGGACGGATGATGATCTCCGATAGAAAACTCACCGTAAAAGGAACGTTTTCTTAAGATTGTAAAACGCAAGAGCAAACCACAAATTTAATTTTAAATAAAAGGAAAGAAAAATGGAAAAAGAAACAAAAAATGAAATAAGAAAGCCTAAAAAACCTGGCCTTGCGATTGCCCTGACTCCTATCGTTGCTATGGGCGCTCTTCTTGGGGTGGGCGATGGTATCTACCAGATCCGGCCCCAGGTTCTCCTCGTCGCAGCTGCTTTTATTACAGCGATTTTAGGCCTTTTTTTGCGTTTCAAATGGAAAGATATGGAGGGTGGAATCGTAGACAGCATTCACAAGGCCATGCCAGCCATCTTGATCATGCTCTGCGTCGGGATTCTTATCGGTTCCTGGATTGCATGCGGCACCATTCCCATGGTTATTTATTACGGACTGAAACTAATATCCCCGAAGTATTTTTTGGTGACTGCCTGTTTTGTCTGCTCGCTCACCTCTATAGCCACAGGAACTTCATGGGGAACTATCGGCACTCTGGGAGTCGCCTTTATTGGCATTGCCATGGGCCTTGGAATTCCTCTTGGTCCAGCAGCAGGAGCGATCGTTGCCGGAGCTTACTTTGGAGACAAAATGTCTCCTTTTTCAGATGTAACCAATCTGGCACCTGTAGCCGCGGGTTCAAACCTTTTTGACCATATCAAACACATGCTCTGGTCAGCCACTCCCGCCTGGCTCATAGGTCTGTTTATCTATTTCCTGGTGGGACTCGGATACGAAGGGGGAAAAGTTGAATCCGAAACAATGACTATTATTATTCAAACATTAAAGGATAACTTCAGATTCAATGTTTTCCTTCTCCTTCCTCTGGCAATCGTCTTTTACTTTGCCTTCACTAAAAAACCGACCATCCCAGGAATGATTCTCTCTTCCTTCGTGGCTGGAAATTTAGCCATTATTTTCCAGAATGCCTCAGTCCCAGATGTTGCAACGGCCATGAATACTGGCTATCAAGCCCATACTGGAGTAGAAGAAGTAGACAGGCTAATATCGAGAGGTGGAATGATGAGCATGATGGAAACTCAGCTTGTGGCTTTTACCGCTTTCAGCTTCGGAGGAATTATGCAACGCACAGGACTTCTTTCTGTCATTCTTGATCGCGTGATGAAATTCGCCACAAAGGTCTGGAGCATTGTGCTGACTACCATCGGTACTTCTATAATCACAGCCTTAATCACAGCGAGTTCCTACCTCTCCATGATTATCCCTGGAGATCTCCTTTCTCCTATCTACAAGAAAAAAGGGCTTGCCGCAAAAAATCTATCCCGGATTATCGAAGAAAGTGGTGCCATAATCGTTCCCCTTATTCCCTGGAGCATGGCGGGTGTTTACATCACAGGGACCCTAGGAGTTTCGACTTTTTCTTATCTTCCGTGGGCAATAATGAACTATGCATCTGTTGTGATTTTGGCCATATATGGCTTTACAAAGTTCACTATGGCTCCAAAAATAAGAGATGACGAAACCCAGATCGGAAGCTGACAGAAACCAGAAAAAACCTGGCGCGGGAATATTTTGAGGCGCTAATCTTCCTTTTCAAATTCTGTGAGGGCTTTTTTAAATCCCTCCTCAGCTTTTTTTTTCCTTTTCTTCTCTAATTCTGCAGTTGCTTCAAATTTTCGCTCAAATTCACCTTTTCTCTTTTTTTCCTTTTGCAGCAACTCTTCTAAGGATTCCTTCTTCTTCCCTCCCTTTCTTTCAAACTGAATCACCTCTTGGGTGACAGGATCTGTCCAGAGTATTGATTGGCAACAGGGACAGATAATTTGAAATACCTGTTTTTTCCCCTTTTCGTTTTTCATTTGATATGAACTTTATCAAAAAAACAAAACCTAGTCTAGCGGAGCTAGCATCAAATTTTCCGGGATGAGGAAGTAGTCATTCATGATGTAGGAGTATTTAGGGATGCTTTTTCTAGGGAACGTTCCGATTTTCCATTTCGCTTTTTTTCGGAACGTTTATATCATGTTTTCTTATCAATTTAAAAAGTCCTTGCCTGCTTAAGCCTATTTCTTCTGCAGTCCTAGCTCTGTTGCAATTCCAACGGGCTAAGGCCTGGTTTAAAAATCTTTTCTCAAATTCGGCTCTTGCCTGGAAGAAACCATAGGAGGATACAGTAAAGCATTCTCTATGAGGATTGATCTTTAGAGAAAGACATTCCTCTTTAATAAAATTATCTTCTCCAGCAAAGACTAAACATCTTTGAATTTCATTCTGAAGTTCTCTAATGTTTCCCGGCCACGAGTAGTTCACCAGCAACTCCAAAGCTCTGGGCGAAAAATATGCCCTTTCTCGCTTCATCTCAGTACAGTATTTCTCGAGAAAATGATTCAAGAAAAAAAGGAGATCTTCCCTCCTCTCTCTCAGAGGAGGAAGTTCAATGGCAATAATCTTTAGGCGATAATACAAGTCTTCACGAAAATTTTCTCGTTCAATTTCTTTTTCAATATTCTTGTTGGTCGCACTTATGAACCTCACATTAATCAATCGTGGCTTATTTTCACCAATTCTTCTTATTTCTTTTTCCTGAAGAAGGCGAAGAAGCTTAGCCTGCAGATGAAGGGAAAGATCCCCTATTTCATCTAAGAAAAATGTCCCCCCATCTGCTTCTTCAATCAATCCAGGCTTATCTTTCACAGCCCCGCTGAAGGCTCCTTTCACATGTCCGAATAATTCGCTCTCCAACAGAAACTCAGGTATAGCTCCACAATTCACGGCGACAAATTCCCCATTTCTTCTTGTTCCATTCTCATGAATAGCCTTTGCTACCAGTTCCTTTCCAGTGCCACTCTCTCCCGATATAAATACAGGAGCATAACTATTCTTTACCCTGTCTATCAAATTGAGAATATAGCGAAAAGTTTTGCTCTGTCCCCCCAGGAAAGGCTTTGCCAGATCAACGCTCCTTTCTCCAATTTCTTGGAACTCTTCTCGATTCTTCAAAATCAAGTTGATAGGCTTTGAGATTGCAATCACAAGTTCCAAATTCTCCCTTGTAAAGGGCCCTAACCCATCCTTTCGCTCGAGATATATTGCACCTGCAGGCTTATTCTCTATGATAAGAGGAAGACAGAGTACATTTTTCAGGTTATTCCCGCTATCTAACAAAACAGAATCTGCTTTAGAATCGCTTATGATGATGGGTTGTCTTTCCTCAAGGGCTTTTTTGATTATCTCTGTATTGATTTCATTACTCTCAGATTGGGCGATCTCTCGTGACTCTTTAAAAACAACTTGATTCATATTATTCATCAATAGAACCATGATGCGTGATGAAGGTATCTCTCCCATTATTAAGTCTAGCAGCTTGGGAAGGAGTGAATAAGCAAAAGATAATTTCATATTCTATTAAGGCTTAGACTCCCTTCTGATTTATTTGTCATAAATAAATTTTCTCACCGCGCTCTACCCTTTAAACCTGTTTGCCATTTCTTTTTTTCAGTAAGGATAACGATTTCTCCAGCAAGTTTTTCTCATGAGGTATTTTATTGATTAGCAGCTCTGTAATATTCGT